>DAOTWP010000143.1:0-1626 GCA_034435675.1 Anaerolineae bacterium | reverse complement strand
GGGTCGAAGGCAGATCGCGTCTTTGCCTGCTGCCCCGCACGAACACGCCCGGCAGCCATCGAGGGTGTCTTTCATATACACACAAAAGGATTGCAAAATGAAGATTCATTTCTGGTCGCTGGTGGGGCTGCTGCTGGCGATTGCCCTGCCTGCTGCGGGGCAGGTTGACACCACCCCCGAACCCGTCGAACCACAGGCGGGAGATGCGCGGGTAGATGCTTTTGGAATTGAACAGGTTTATGTTCCGGCAGGTTGTTTTCTGATGGGCACCAGCGAAGCCGAAGCGGAATACGCCCGCACGCTGGATGCGCCCAGCTGGGGAGCAGGACGTATCAGCAGCGAGCAAGCACAGCATGAGGTCTGCATTTCGAGCGGCTTCTGGATTGACCGCTACGAAGTCACCAATGCCGCATTTCAGGCGTTTGTAGATGCGGGCGGCTACACCACCCCTGAATACTGGTCTCAGCCAGGGCGTGTCTGGCTCAACCGGCAACAAGTGGAGAATCTGCCGCTGGCATGTGTCGAAAACGCTGCCGATGACCAGCCGCGTGTCTGCGTGACATGGTACGAAGCAGAGGCGTATGCCCGCTGGCGCAGCGGCGCCCTGCCCACTGAAGCGCAGTGGGAATATGCGGCAAGAGGTCCGGAGTCGCTGATTTACCCCTGGGGCAACGAATGGGATCCGGCACGGGCAAATGTGGTGGACAGCGCCGGCTTAACCCCAGTAGGCAGTTATCCCGACGGTGTAAGCTGGGTAGGCGCGCACGACATGGCAGGGAACGCGATGGAGTGGGTGCAGGACTGGCTGTCCTCCGGCTATGCTGCTGAGCCAGTAACTGACCCGGCAGGTCCGCAGCGGGGGTCAATCAAAGTAGAAAAGGGTGGCTGGTGGGGCAGCAATCCGCTGGTGGCGCGCTCGGCATACCGCCACTTTGAAGACCCGCCGACCTATCAGGATCATCATATCGGATTCCGCATTGTTTCCCCGGTAGAAACGCCAGCAGAATAAGCACTGCGCAACCTGGCAGGAGAGGGGTCTTTGCCCCTCCCCTGCATGCCAGCAGAGTCTGGTCGAAGCCCGGCTAACGCTGGAACATGCCGCGCAGCGCGGTCGCAAAGACCCCCGGCAGCCGGCCAAACGATGGCGCTGTGTTAAAGTAAAACAGCTTTTCGGCAAACGTCGTCAGCACAGGGCTGGTGGCAGACAGCGGGTTGGGCACAATATGGAACGGTGCCCATAGAATTGATTTCTGCGGTCGGGCAAACATCGCTGTGTTGTTGACGACGCCAATGCCGGACTGGATGTCGTAAATATCCTGCCCGGAAAAACCACCCCATGATGGCGACGTGACCAGCAGCACGAACCCGCACCAGACATTCACGCCAATCACACCATAACGCAGGTTGACCAGGGCGCGGTCAAACGCGGCTTTCACCGCCGGGTCGCGCAGCGACTGCGGGTGAATAATCAGCGTTGCGCCCAGCGTGCCCCACAGGCGCGCATTGGCAAATTCGACGGCTTGGTCAATGTAAGCGGCGACACTGTCCGCTTCCAGCGCGGTTTCGCCAAACAGACTGCAAAACGCCTCTGTCTGGAAAGCGATGTCGTCGGCATGGTTTGGATCA
>DAOTWP010000142.1:0-4531 GCA_034435675.1 Anaerolineae bacterium | reverse complement strand
GGATTACCTGCGCGCCATGCGCTACGGCATGCCCCCCAACGGCGGTTTTGGCATGGGTGTAGACCGGCTGGTGATGCTGCTGACCGACCAGCGTTCGATCCGCGACGTGCTGCTCTACCCGCACCTGCGTGAACAGAAATAACACGGCGGCACGGGCGGAGCATGGGCGAACCGCATTTTGCCGAGATTCGCGGCGATACAGCGGGCGAGGCACGCCTCGCCCCTACGATGCCGTTTGTGTCTTTGCGGTTCAATAATTCCGCAGCATGCGGCACGAACGCCTTCACCCGCCGGAAACCCCGTGCTGCTGAGCGTCTTCGTTAGCAAGCTGCGCCAGAAAATAGCGATCCGCGTCATCCAGCGGGGCAGTCATCAGCAGGTCCGGACGGTTGCGCCAGGTGCGCCGCAGCGCCTGCTGCCGCCGCCAGCGTTCGATTTCGGCATGGTTGCCGCGCTGCAAGACCTGCGGCACTTCCGCCCCGCGGAACACCTGCGGGCGTGTATAATGCGGTCCTTCCAGCAGCCCATCGGCGTGGCTGTCCTGTGCAGCGCCCATTTCCGCGCCCAGCACCCCCGGTTGTAAGCGCACTGCCGCGTCAATCACGACCATCGCCGCCAGTTCGCCGCTGGTCAGCACATAATCGCCAATGCTCAGTTCGTCCGTCACCACCATTTGCAGAGCGCGTTCGTCAATGCCTTCGTAATGCCCGCAGAGCAGCACAAAACGCGGCAGCTTTGACAGTTCCAGCGCGATGGCGTGCGAGAAAAGCCTGCCCTGCGGCGACATGTTGATCACCGGCGTTCTGCCCGCGTCTGCGTCTGCACCAGCGGCAAGCACACTTTCCACCGCGCGTACCACAACATCAGCGCGCAGCACCATGCCGCCGCCCCCGCCATAGGGCGCGTCGTCCGCCGTGCGATGGCGGTCTGTCGTCCAATCACGAATATCGTGCAGGCGCAGGTCGAGCAGCCCTACTTCTGCCGCCTTCCACATCATACTTTCGGTCATCGGTCCCCGGAACATGCCCGGAAACAGCGTCAGCACATCAATGCGCACAAAAGACCTTCCTGTGAGAAGCCAACAAATCCAGTACAATATTTGACTGTAGCACATCTGCGAAAACAGGAGGTGGCAGCATGGCGACCTATACCGTTTTCATCAAGACCGGCGAGGACAGCACCGCCGGAACCGACAGCAATGTGTTTATTCAGCTTGCAGGCACAGCAGGCACCAGCGAGTCGCTGCACCTGCCGCCGCGTGACATTTTCGCCTTTGAAAGCGGCGCGACGGACAAATATGTGCTGGAACTGCCTGAACTGGGCGATCTGCGCCGCTGCTGTGTCGGGCATGATAACAGCGAAGGTGACAGCGGCTGGTATGTGGTCGATGTGGTTGTCATCCACAACACCAGCGGCAAGCAGTGGCGTTTTGTGTTTGATCAATGGCTTGGTCTGGACGAATCAGGAAAATTGTACGAATGCATCGACTTGTAAACAACCGTTTGAAAATGTCTGCCTGCTCCCGGAGGGCAAGGTCTCAGCCCTTCACCTGCACAGGCAGCGACGGTGCAATTTCCAGGCTGGTTTTAGTGCTGCTGGCGCTGCTGGCGTTGCTGGCGCTGGCAGCGTGCAATCTGGACAGTCCGACACCCATACCACCCACACCCGACCTGCCGCAGGTCGAAATCATCGACCCGGTGAACAATGCGACGGTGCTGGAAGGCTATGACCTGACGCTCGATATTGTCGCGCGTGACTCGGTGGGCGTAGCGCGGGTGGAGCTGTTGATTGACGACTTTCTGGAAAACGAGTTTCGCCCCACAGAGCGCATTGAGGAGCCGGTTTTCCGTGTGCAAACCAACTGGATTGCCGCAGGTGTCGGGCGGCATCGTATCAGCGTGATTGCCTACCGTTCGAACGGCACACGCAGCGATGAGTTCAGCATCGTTATCGAGGTGCTGCCCGCCCCCTGATGGCAGACGCAAAGACATAGTAAACAGGTGAAGCATTAGCAGATGACGACAAATGAAAGCACCGGCACATTCTTACAGCGGATCAACTTTCGTCCTAACATGGACGCTTTGAACGACCGGCAAAGACACTACCTTCAGCGGCATTTCGATTATTCCTCGACAACGGTCACAGTTCACAATACCCCGATGGGCTGGGAGGTAATCGAAGAAGTCGAGGTTGTGCCTGCGGCGCGTGTCTCTGGCGCGGCGGGCTGGCTGACGCGGCGGCTGATCGGCAGTGACCGCTATCATGTAGGCATCTACTACGGCAGGCGCGAAGCAGTGCTGGCGAATATCTCGCTGGGCATGGCGAAATACGTTGTGCAGGTGATCGCCTACCACGCGCCGCAGCCCGTGCGTTACAAAGGACCGGAAACGCTCGTCGCCCTGACCAGAGAATAACTACCGTGCCGCCAGTCCGCCAGCGAAGCCGAAGTCGCCGCACGCCGCACCCTGTCCCAGGCATCCTGCTCGCTCTGCTGCTTGCGGCAGCATGCCTGCCTGCGCCACTGCCCGCCACGTGGACGCCTGTACCGACCGCTGTGCCGCTGCGTTCTGCGTGGGGTGAAGTATTCACCATTGCCGATGCCCAGCAAATGGACGCGCCCGCGCTGCAAGCTGTGGAGGGCGGGCTGGCAGCGACATGGATCGGCGCGGACGCCAGTGGGGTGCACCAGGATGCACGTACCATCGGCGAATTTGGACCGTCGGCGGTAGTCGTGCTGCCGCTGCCCCCGGTGCGCCCACGCACGCAGCGACTGCTGTCCGCAGGCACACGCGGTTTGCATTTGCTGTGGCTGGATGCGCTGTTCGACCCGCCGCCCGATACGCTGGGGCAAACGCGCCTGCTGCTTGCCTTTGTTGACCAGCGGCTGACGGTGCAGCGTGGACCTCTGGACGTATCGGAACAGGTAGCGCTCAATTACGATGTCGTGAGCAACGCTGACGGCTCGCTGTGGGTTGCGTGGAGCGGCGGCTTGCTGGCGGAACCGACGCTGTCGATTCGTTACATAGATAATCTGGGACGACCGCAGCCCGCGATTCTGCTCCAGCGTGATGCGGATTACCCAGCGTTGGCACGTGCCGCCGATGGCACGCTGCATGTGTTCTGGCGCAGGGCGAGCGATGGGCATTTCTTCATGGCACAGGTGCAGGACGGCGTGCTGCTCAACACGCGCGAAATCTCCGGTGCGCTGCTGCTTGCCGCAGCAGACCGGCTGGTCAGCGTGCGCGCTGCGCTGGACCGCACGCACGGCTATGTCTTCGTCACGCTGCGCCGGGCGTCCGGCAGTGTCGAAACATGGTTGATTGGTGGCGCTCTGGCATCAGAGGTATGGAATCTGCCGCGCCGCATGGGCATTCTACCCACAGAAACCGCACTCCCCGGCACACAAAGCGGGCGCTATGTGGCGTCATGGGGGGATCGCTGGCTGGGCTGGGCAGTGCCGCTGACCGCCCCGCAAACCGTCCCGCAGGAATATGTCATGCTGGCGGCGCAGGTGGGCGACAGCCTGGCGCTGGTGTATTTGCGCGGCGCTGCCGTCACCGGGTATGAGCCGGTTGTGGAAGATGTCCGCCTGATCGGTTTCCCTTCAGCCGTTGCGATGGACGGCGGCGGGCTGGCGCTGGCATGGGCGCAGCCAACCGCAGACGGCAGCGCACGGTTGTACCTGACGCAGCGTCCCTGAGTGCGTCACAGTGCGTTGCAGCGCGCAACGCCGCAGGAACAGCGTGCCCGCGTTGCTCTACCCGGTCGGGCGGTAAACGGCGCGGTAGGACTGGATCGCGCTGGCGCCTGTTTCAGGGGTGCAGGGCAGCGCCGCAATCTGCTGTGAAGACGGATCAGACCGTCCCGGCAGTTCGATGATATAGCCGCGATTTGGCTCCATCTGGAAATCGGCATAGGCGGGACCGCGTTCGGGCTTCAATCCGGTAAAGAAGGTGTCTTCGCCGCCATCCCAGCGCACGCGCACCGCAATGCCGGGGATCCCGTCGCCATTGGATGCCTGTACGTAGACCTCAATGATGCCGCTGAGTTCCTGATCGCAGTATGGTTCCAGCCGCACCAGCGCGAAATCCTGCTGGGGCAGCGTGGTCGGCACCAGCCGTCCACCGGGCGTCACAGGTGTGCCGGGCAGCGGGGGCGGCGTGGGTGTTTTGCTGGCGGGCGGCACCAGCGTGGGTGTGACGGTGGGTGGCGGCGGAATGGTCGCCAGCGGGTTAATCTGTGCGGCAACGATAATGTCATCGGCGCAGTCGCTGAAGCCCTGTGACTGGTAGAGCAGCTGCATGGCGCCAATGGCAATTCTGCCATTATTAGTGGCGATGAAGTCTGTCCGCGCCAGATCGCAGGCAACCCCCGCCACCATGCCGAACGGATTATCGTACTGCCCGCCGGGTCGCCAGATGGTCAGCAGCCTTTCAGCGGCGCGGTTAATGTCGCTGTCCTGCGCGAAGCTCAGCGCAATCGCCACTACATAACGCTGCTGGTCGCCGGTGGTCAACTGCCACGGGCTGGT
>DAOTWP010000141.1:0-8999 GCA_034435675.1 Anaerolineae bacterium | reverse complement strand
GATAGGCTTGTTTGGACTTGCCGCCAGCATCGGCGTGTTTCTGCTGGCAGGTGTGCTTGGCTACACGCAGCTTGCCGAACCGTCCGCGTTCATCAGGCGGCGCTGGCGCTGGCTGCTGCTGCTGTCGTTCGTCATGCTCTACCTGCTGATTGTGGCAACCACCGGACCCATCGTCTACGCCACAACCGAAGGCTTACCCGCCCGCGCGTTCACACCCCCGCAGCTTGCCACCACGCTTACCGTCGCGCTGTGGGGATTTGTTATGGGCGCAAACCTGCGCAGCAGCAGCGCCACACCGCGTTTATCGCCGCTGCTCTGGGCGCTAATCGCCGTGCTGCTCGCCGCCGGACCGCTGTTGAGCAGTGTGCAGGCGCTGGGCGATACCCTGCCGCAAATGCGCAGCTTCGCCAGCGAATGGGACGCGCGCAATGCCGCTTTGCTGGAACAGGTAGCACAGGGTGAACGAAACCCGGTGGTTGCGCCGTTTAGTGTGGTGCTGGAACTGCAAGCCTGGATTGAACCGCCGGGAACTGATCCCCGCCGCGGCCAGAATATCTGCGCGGCACGCTATTATCAGGTTGAATCCTTTACAGTCGCTGAACGCTGAATGCTCAAATCGCAGCCCCCTCACGAAACCTTAATGTGTCCTGGATGTCAGTTTGTTGCCGAATATGTCAAAATGCGTTTAAACTAAACCTCGATTAGATTATCCATAATCCGCGTGCAGGTATTTTACGATGGGGCACCCCCTGCCGCGCAGCTTCGATACCGGGGGCGGTTGCGCCCGACCCGTGAATATCCAAACAGCTCGTAATTATTGTTCATGCGTCTTTTGCAGGTAACTTAAATGGCAGAAAAGCCAGTTAAACTCCACGTCAACAACATTTCTCTCAGTTTTGGCGGTATCCGCGCGCTCAGCGATGTCGGCTTCAAAATCCATGAAGGCGAAATCCTGGCGGTGATTGGACCCAATGGCGCGGGCAAAACCAGCCTGATCAACAGCATCAACGGGTTTTACCGCCCGCAGCAGGGCACAATCGAACTGGAAGGGCAGAATATCGGCAACCTGCCGCCCTACCAGCGTGCCAAGATGGGCATTTCGCGCACGTTCCAGAACATCGCCCTATACACCAACGCAACCGCGCTGGACAACCTGATGGCGGCGCGGCACATCCACATGAAAGCCAACCTGTTCAGCGGCGCATTATTCTGGGGCGCAGCGCAAAAAGAGGAAATCACCCACCGGCAGCGGGTTGAAGAAATTATTGACTTTCTGGAAATGGAAAGTATCCGCAAGAGCGTCGTCGGCAGCCTGAGCTATGGCTTGCGCAAGCGCGTGGAACTGGGGCGCGCGCTGGCGCTGGAACCTACGCTGCTGCTGCTGGACGAGCCGATGGCAGGCATGAATGTCGAAGAAAAAGAAGACATGGCACGCTTCATTCTGGACATCCACGAACGGCAGGGCATGACGATCCTGCTGGTGGAGCATGACATGGGGCTGGTGATGGATATTTCCGACCGCGTCGTCGTACTGGATTTTGGGCGCAAAATTGCCGAAGGCACGCCAGACGAAGTCAAGCACAACGAAGCGGTCATCAAAGCTTATTTGGGACAGGAAGCATAAAATAATGAGCGCAGTGATTAACGACACCAAGTATAAGATTTATACCTATCAGGGTGATCGTAAAGTTGCCACGCTTGATGCGCGCTACGACACACTGCCGAAAAATTTTGACGCGCGCGTCAAAGAACTGGGCAACCGCGTGGCAATGCGCAAAAAGCGGTTGGGCATCTGGCAGGAATACACCTGGAACGAGGTCTACCAGCATGTCCACGATTTCTGTCTGGGGCTGGTCAGCCTGGGGCTGGCGCGCGGTGAGAAGGTCGCCATCATCGGCGAAAACGACCCGGAATTTTACTGGGCAGAAATCGCCGTCCACAGTGCGGGCGGCGTGACCACCGCCATTTTTACCGACGCCAACCTGCAGGAACTTGCTTACGTCGCCACCAACTCCGAATCGGTCTTCCTGATCGCCCATGACCAGGAACAGGTGGACAAAGCGCTGGACCTGCGCGATAAACTGCCCAACATCCGCAAGGTTATCTACTGGGATGATCGCGGGCTGTGGAATTACAGCGATGAATGGCTGCTGCGCTGGGATGAAGTCGAGGCGCTGGGGCGCGAGTATGCCCGGCAGCACCCCGGAGCCTATGAAAAACTGGTCAGCGAAGGCAACGGTGAAGAAATCGCTATCTTCAGCTACACGTCCGGCACGACCAGCCTACCCAAAGCGGCAATGATCCGCCACCGCAACCTGCTCATGGCAAACCTTCAGCAGGCGGACATTACCCCGCGCTACAAAGACGACAACTACGTGTCTTTCAGCCCGCTGGCGTGGATCACCGAACAAAGCCTGGGGCTGACCGCACATCTGCTCTTTGGCGTGATGGTCAACTTCCCCGAAGGACCGGAAACCGTCCAGACGGACAT
Source organism: Anaerolineae bacterium (assembly GCA_034435675.1). GTDB lineage: Bacteria > Chloroflexota > Anaerolineae > Aggregatilineales > Phototrophicaceae > DAOTWP01. The sequence continues at coordinate 6,508 of DAOTWP010000141.1, read as the reverse complement.
CCGCGAAATTGCACCCAGTCAACTGTTGTTCCCCAGCCGCATCTGGGAGAATATCGCCCGCACGATGCAGATGCGCGTGGACGATAGTTCGTGGATCAACCGCCGCCTGTACAAGATGTTCCTGCCCATTGCCTACCAAATCATTGACCTCGAAGACGCCGGCAAGCCGATTCCGCCGCATCTGCGCCTGCTGCGCTTCTTGGGCGAATTCGCCGTGCTGCAACCGCTGCGTGACAAAATCGGTATGACGCATATGCGCTATGCGATTACGTCCGGCGCGGCGCTCAGCCCGGATGTGCTGCGCTTCTTCCGCGCGGTGGGCGTCCAGTTGTACAGCCTGTACGGTTCTACCGAAATGCAGGGCGTCACCAGCCATTACGAGGGCAATGTCAAACTGGAAAGCGTTGGCACGCTGATTCCCGGCACAGAAATTAAAATCGCCGAAGATCAGGAAATCCGCGTGCGCAGCCGTGCCGTGTTTGCCGGGTACTACGAGGACGAGCAGAAGACCGCCGAGTCGTTTGATGAGGACGGCTTCTTCAAAACCGGTGACGCAGGCTACATTGACGACGACGGACACCTGATTTACCTTGACCGCGTGAAAGACATGATCGGGCTGGCAAACGGCGAGAGCTTCAGCCCGCAGTATATCGAGGGACGGTTGAAGTTCAGCCCCTACATTCAGGATGTGATGACCGTCGGCGGTTTCGATATGGAGTTCGTTAGCGCTATCGTGATTATTGACTTTGAGAATGTCTCGCGTTGGGCAGAGAAAAACCGCATCAGCTTCACCACCTATGTAGATCTTTCGCAAAAAGAAGAAACCTACGAGCAGGTGCGCAAGGAAATCCAGCGCGTCAACCAGACCCTGCCCACCGCCGCCCGCGTGAAGAAGTTCGTCATTCTGCATAAGGCGTTTGATGCCGACGAAGCGGAACTGACCCGCACGCGCAAACTGCGGCGCAAGGCGCTCGAAGAAAAATATGGCGACATGCTCGATGCCATATACACCGGCAAGAATCAGATCACGGTGGTGGCAGAAGTCAAGTATCGGGACGGGCGCACCGGCACGGTAGAGACGGCTGTGCGCGTGTGCGAGGTTTAGCACACTCACGACCTGAGATGGTGTATGAATGAACAAGGGGATTAACCCCCTTGTCCGGCAGGCAGCTTAAACCTGGAACTTGACCCGCCAGCAGAGATTGACGGGCGTGCCAGCGGCGGCGTTCAACCCGTATTGTTGACCGAATTGCTTAGAAAACTGAAGAATACTTATGGCTGCGATTACGACTTCGCTAAACTCGATGTACCGGCAAAATAAGCGCACCGTCAACTGGATTCTCTATATTGCGCTTGCCATTCTGCTGATCCTGCTGATGACACCAGTGATCAACGAACGGTCACCTGCCCGCCTGCTGCAATCCACTATCACGGGCATTCTGGTGGGCGGCGTGTACGCGCTGGTCGCGCTGGGCATTGTGATCGTCAACAAGGCATCGGGCGTGTTCAATTTCGCGCATGGCTCAATGATGGTGCTGGGCGCGCTGATGTTCTACACCTTTTTCAGCACCACACAAATCTCCGTGCTGGCAGCGGCAGCGCTGGCGCTGGTGATGGTTGTGATGGTCATCGCCATGGGCAGCCTGCGCCACCTGGCACAGCCGCGTAACCTGCTGATCGGCGCTGGGACGGTAATCATCCTGACCGCCTTGATGACGGTGGGTGGCAAAGAACTGGCGCTGATTCACGCTATCACCGGGGCAGTGGTCAGCGCCATTCTGCTGGGGTTAATTGTCGAACGCTTCGCCATTCGCCCCCTGATCGGTCAGCCGCTGTTTGCCATCGTGCTGATGACGCTGGCGCTTTCCGAGGTGATGCTCGGCGTCACGCAGATTTTGTGGGGCAGCGTGGAACTGCCGCTGCAAGTGTTCAGTGGGTTGTCAGAACTGGGCATCCCCATGCCGATTCGCATTGACGCACGCGAGGCGCTGGGGGGCAATATTATCATCCGAACCGAACTGCTGATCGCCTTCGGCATGGCGATTCTGGCGTTCCTCGCCTTCGTCGCCTTCTTCCGTTATACCAACGTGGGGCTGGCGATGCGTGGCGCGGCAGAAAACCCGCAGCTCGCGCAGGCAATCGGGCTGCGGGTGCGCGTGATTCTGGCAGTCGCGTGGATAATCGCGGCGCTGCTAGCAACCACCGCAGGCGCACTGCAAGGCAGCGCCAACAGCATCTCGCAAAACATGGCATTTCTTGCCCTGCGGGCGTTCCCAGCGGTGCTGCTCGGCGGGTTGGAGTCGATCTCCGGCGCGCTGGTCGGCGGACTGGTGATCGGGCTGGTGCAGGAATGGGGTACGCTGCTGTTCCCCAATCAGGTGGGCACGGAACTCGCGCCCTATCTGGTGCTGCTGGTCGTGCTGATTATCCGCCCCTATGGCTTGTTCGGTGAGAAGCGCATCGAGCGCATCTGATACAACGCGCCACAGGTTAACTTATGGATACATCAAAAAGAATGCTCACAAGGGTTCTGGACAAGAGGATTAATCCCCTTGCTCCTCACCTGAGTGGTTTTTCCATTAGGATCTATCCGAGAAATCAGATTTCCTTGTAGCGGTGGGGCGTACCTCGCCCGGCTTGATGAATTTACGGACAGGTCCTTAGCGATTTCATCACGGTTAATTACGCCATTCTTTGAGGAGTTTATTGCATGGCTTCAAATATTCGCCCTTCCGGGGTTTTTGATACCGCTTATACGCAGGATATGGCGCTCAACCGCACACGCGGGGACAAAGCCGGCGCGCTGATCTGGATCCTGGCGCTGCTGGCATTCCCGCTGCTGACACTGGAAGGACCGCTGGGGCTGAGTATCATCCCACAGTTCTGGGTGGGCATCATCATACGTATTGCGATCTTTGCCATTGCCGTGCAAGGTCTCAACATGCTGATCGGCTACACGGGGCAGATTTCGCTGGGGCATGCGGCATTCATGGCGGTAGGCGCATACAGCGCGGCGATCTTCTCGCGCGAACTGGGCACCCCGTTCTGGCTGGCGATCCCGCTGGCGACGCTGTTCACCGGCGGTGTTGGGCTGATCTTTGGCATCCCCTCGCTGCGGGTCAAGGGCTTTTATCTGGCAATGGCGACACTGGCAGCACAGTTCATTCTGCCCTGGCTGCTGCGTTACCAGTTGGTTGACGTAACCAACGGCTCGCGCCCGCTGGAAGTACCGCGCCCGATGATCGGCAGCATTGATTTCGGCACGACGATGGGCCACTACTACATCATCATCCCGATCGCTATTCTGTCGTTCCTTTTGGCGCGTAATATCGTGCGCACGCGCGTGGGGCGTGCCTTTATCGCCATCCGCGACAACGACCTGGCGGCGGAACTGCTGGGCATCAACGTATTTCGTTACAAGCTGTTGGCGTTCTTCGTCAGTTCACTGTATGCCGATCTGGCGGGGGGGCTGCTGGCGTTCGAGTCGGCAACCCTGTCGCTGGATCGTTTCACGCTGGCGCTCTCAATCGAATTCCTTGCCATGCTGGTGATCGGCGGGGCGGGCTTCCCGCTGGGACCGCTGTTCGGGGTATCGTTCATCATCCTGCTGACCCAGTTTGTCGTGCCGCTGACGCTGGTGCCCTGGCTCAGCGCGCTGCTGCCGCAGCTGCTGCCGTTTGTCGCCCCGGTGAACATCAACGCGGCGCTCAGCCCGACGCTGTTCGGTCTCGCGTTAATCATTTTCCTGATTATCGAGCCGCGCGGTATCGCGCACCGCTGGGAAATTCTGAAAATTGCCTGGAAAATTCGTCCGTACTCGCACTAGCGAGTACAATCTGGTTGGCGTTGGCTGGCACAACAGGAGGGCTACTCGCAAGCAACATCATGATAGTTGTGGGCAACACCGATTCAACAGGCAGCACATGTTTAGATTAGAGAGGATACTTTGCAATGCATAAATTAGCTTTTAGGATCGTTTCGCTGCTCCTGCTGCTGGGCATCCTCGTGCTCCCGGCATTCGCTCAGGATGACATGGGCTTACCGGATTTTATTCAGCACAGTGAATGCGCCGTTGACATGACGGGCGTCGAGATTCCGGTCTATCACTTTGGCGACCTCAGTGGTCCATATGCGTTTATTACCCAGCCGCTGCTGGCGGGGATTGCCGACGCCATTGCCTACTACAACGCGCATGGCGGTGCCTGCGGCGCGACCTTCGTTTCGACAGAAGGCGTCCACTATCGTGATACGGGCGGCGTGGCGGAAGAATCGCAGGCAGCCTACGATTACTACTCGACACTCGACCCCAAACCCACCCTGCTGGTGCTGTATGCTTCCGGCGATGCTGAACTGCTGCGCTCCCAGGTGGCAGAAGATGAAATCCCCGTGCTGATCTCTGCCGGGTCTGTGCCCGGTCTGTACGGTGAAGACGGGCAGGAACCAGGCTGGATTTTTGCGACCAACCCGCTCTATGCTGACCAGCTTGGCTCGTTCTGCGATTATCTCTCGGCAAATGCTGATATGTATCCCGAACCGACCATCGGCTACATTAGCTGGCCCGGCGCGTTTGGCGAAGCCGCATTCAACGCAGAGACGATGAGCTACTGCGCATCGGTCGGTGTGACGATCCTCGACACGCCGGAATACTTCCCGCCCACCGCAACCGACATCAGCACGCAGGTGCAGAATCTGGTGGATGCCGGCGCGAATATCCTCTATACCAACAGCCTCGCCAGCGGTCCCGTGCTGGTTGCCGCCACCGTGCATACGCTGGGTCTGGAAAATGAAGTCACCGTTGCCGGTGTGAACTGGGTGCTGGACACCTCCGTCGGGCTGCTCAGCCGCACGGCAGTCGGCGCGGATGGGCTGCCGGTGGTTAACGGCATGCTCGGCTCCCTGCCGTTCTACTGGTGGACCGAAGTGGATCAGCCCGGTATCGCGCTGATTCGTGAACAGGCAGCCGCCAACGAACGCGGGCTGAGCACCCAGAACATCGCCTACCTGCTGGGCTGGACGACTGTTGACCTGTACGCCGAAGTGTATATCCAGACGGCGAACCGGGTGGGCAGCATGGATGCTGTGACCGGTGCAGAAGTGAAGGCAACTATCGAAGGACTGGACTACCAGCCGCTTGGGTTGCAGACCATCAATTTTGAAGGCGGTGCGCTGCGCGCCGCGCGCAACAACCGCATTGCCCGGTTGAGCTTCTTCAATGCCGACATGACCGCTCCTGCGGGGTCGGGCGACGAAGCGCTGAAGGTTGATCTGCCGGACGGCACGCAGGCATTTATCCCGCTGCTCGTGCCGCTGACCGACTTCGCCCCCGCGCCGGATCTGCGTCCGGGTGGTGCTGACGTACCGGGTTGATCTGAAGCTTAAGCAAGGAGAAGGGGCGCCCCCGCGGGGTTGCCCCTTCTTAATAATCGGCGTTCCATAACGTCACTCAAGAATGCATTTTGACGCTTCGCAGGGGGCAGGGCAACTGCGCTCCGCGCTGATAGAGCTGTGAGACTCGCGTTATGTTAAGTGTCAACAATATCGAAGTGATTTATAACAGTGTTATTCTGGTGCTGCGCGGGGTGTCTTTCGAGGTTAAGCCGCGCCAGGTGGTGGCGCTGCTGGGACCCAACGGCGCGGGCAAATCCACCACGCTCAAATCCATCAGCGGTTTGCTGCGCAGCGAACTGGGCGAAGTGACACGCGGCAGCATCACCTGGGAAGAACAGCGCATTGACCACCTCTCAGCAGAGGACATCGTGCGCATGGGGCTGATTCAGGTGATCGAAGGACGCCCGCTGTTCCGCCACCTGACGGTTGAAGAGAACCTTCAACTGGGCGCGATGAGCTATCACGGGGGGCGCTATTTCCGCCGTGACCTCGACAACGTGTTTAACTATTTCCCGCGGCTAAAAGATATGCGCCGCCGCATCAGCGGGTATTTGTCCGGTGGCGAGCAGCAGATGATGGTCATCGGGCGGGCGCTGCTGGGGCATCCCAAACTGCTGATGCTGGATGAGCCGTCGCTGGGGCTTGCGCCGATGCTGGTCGCAGAAATCTTCGAGATTGTGCGCAATATCAAAGAGCAGGAAGGTGTGTCGGTGCTGATTGTCGAGCAGAACGCCCGCGCCGCGCTGGAACTCGCTGATCATGGCTACGTGATGGAAAACGGGCGTATTGTGCTGGATGGTCCGGCGGCGCAGTTGGCGCAAAACGAAGACATCAAAGAATTTTATCTGGGCTTGAACACCTCCGGCGAGCGCAAAAGCTACCGCGAGGTCAAACATTACAAACGCCGCAAACGCTGGCTGGGATAAAAACAAAATGAACCAATGTGCCGATGAACCCAATTGGTTTATTGATTGGCTCACTGGCTCATTGGAGGATTGGTTTATTGATTAATGCTCACATTATTGGCTGGGGCAAGTATCTTCCCGGCAAAATTGTAACGAACGCCGAACTCGCCAAGACCACCGACATCAATCCCGAAATCGTGTCGTCGCGCACCGGC
>DAOTWP010000140.1:0-23683 GCA_034435675.1 Anaerolineae bacterium | reverse complement strand
TGTTTGTCGATTACCTGCAAAAGATCGCTGTGCACCCCGAACGCCCCCGCGACGAAAACGACAAAGTGACCATTATCGTCGAGGGTCTGAAGAGCATCGCGCTTGATCTGGACATCCCTGTTTGGGCAATTGTCGCAGCCGATCGTGAAGGCTTGAAAAGTAAACGCATTCACCTGTTCCACCTGCGCGGCAGCAGTGCTCTCGACTACGAATCAGACATCGCCATCATCATGAACAACAAGTACCAGATTCTGGCGAAAGATCATGTGGCGTTCAATCCTTACACCGCCAAGCAGTTCCGCAACTGGGTCGTGTGGACGATTGAGAAAAACCGCGCTGGACGCGCCATGCAGGATATGGAATTTGAAATTCACGGGCAGCACTTTGCCTTTGATCCGCGCGGGCAAAAGGTGCAGCAGCAGTTGATTGACGATAAGGTCATCGAAAGCTAGCCCGTTCTTCGCCAGCAAATCACAACTCTCAGCAGAGTACGCAGCCGCCGTACTCTGTTTTGTTTTCTGTTCACCGCGTTGGCAAAAATACAGTTTGACCGGAAATATTGGAACGGTCATTTGGTCAAACCCCCAATTTCTAGGGGGCAAGCATCTTGACTTTGAAATACAGAATCGCATAAGCTTTGACTATATGCACACGATCGGTCAATCGGTCATAAGGAGTCGTAATGACGGCAAGCAGCCCGGAAAAATCTGTCAACCCTGAACGAGAGCAGCGCATCCTTGATGCTGCCGCGCAGCTTATCATTCGCTATGGCTATGACAAAACCGCCGTGAGTGACATTGCGCAGGAAGCCGGTATCAGCAAGGGCGCAATTTACCTGCACTTCCAGAGCAAGGAAGAACTCTTCGAAGCACTGCTGCTGCGCGAACTGCTGCGCTACAGCGAGGACTGGCTTGTGCGCGTTGAAGCCGACCCGCGCGGAGGAACACTCTCCGGGGTGTATCGCAATGCCCTTTACAGCGTGCAGGCGAATCCGTTCATGCGGGCACTGTTCACGCAGGATCGCCGCATCATGGGGGCATATTTGCGCCGCGAGAATAACATCTTCCGGTCACGAGTTGGTATGCGCACAGGATTCATCCAGATGATGCAGGAATTGGGTGCAGTGCGTACGGACATCAAGCCGGAGATCGTCGCGCATATCATGAATATGCTCTCGTTTGCGCTGGTCAGTATTGACGAGGTATTTGATGCCGACCAGATTCCGCCGCTTGATGCAACCATTGAGGGTATCGCCGACGTGCTCGATTGGGCGCTGACACCGGAGAGTGGCTTTGACGCCGCACACATCAAGCGAATCCTGCGCGACATGCTGCGGGGAGCGCTGGAGCAGCTCAGGCAAAGCAGTGCTTCGCCCCTGGCAGGAAACGCGGCTGAAAATCAAGGCTGACGCAGGCTAGACCTGCGAGCGCGCAGCCCGCTGCACACCAGCAATCTGCATATACGGTCTAACCATCCACACTTTCAGAAGTGGCGGCATGTATTTGTGCTGCCTGTAACCAGAGAGGGTACCATGATTAAGGTAAGCGATCTGCAATTCACATATCCGGGAACCACCCAAGCCGCTGTTAAGGGCATCAGCTTTGAAGTCCGTGAAGGCGAAATCCTCGGCTTTCTTGGTCCCAGCGGCGCGGGCAAATCAACCACTCAGAAGATTCTGATCGGTCTGCTGAAGGGCTATGCAGGCAGTGTACAGGTACTGGGACGTGAGCGGCAGACATGGGGGCAGGACTTCTACGAGCATGTCGGCGTGTCTTTTGAACTGCCCAACCACTATCTGAAGCTCACGGCGCTGGAAAACCTGAACTACTTCAGCTCGCTGTATCAGGGATCGAAGGAAGACCCGAATCATTTGCTGGAAATGGTAGGGCTTGCCGACAGTGCCGATCTTGTTGTGGGGCAGTTTTCTAAAGGTATGAAAATGCGCCTCAATTTCGCCCGCAGCCTGCTGCACAAACCCCGGCTGCTCTTTCTGGACGAGCCTACATCCGGGCTGGACCCGGTCAACGCACGCATCGTCAAAGATATTGTGCTGCAAAAGCGTGCGCAGGGTACAACCGTGTTTTTGACCACGCATGATATGTGGGTAGCTGACGAACTCAGTGACCGGGTGGCATTTATGGTCGATGGCGCAATCAAGCTGGTTGATACCCCGAAGGCGCTGAAACTGGCGCACGGCAAGCGGCAGGTGCGTATCGAATATGGTCAGAATGGCACGCACGGGGAAGCGGTGTTCCCGCTGGAACAGCTTGGTTACAACCGTGAGTTTCTGGAACTGCTGTGCAACCAGCCAGTGGAAACCATCCACAGTGAGGAAACGACACTGGAGAAAATCTTTATCCAGGTAACGGGAAAGGAACTGGTCTAACCATGAAGCGTCTGATTGCAATGGTGAAGCTGGATGCGACAATCCAGTTCCGCAACAAATTCTACTATGTGGGCGTGGGGATATCGGTCTTTCTGGCGCTGATGATGGTGAGTTTCTTCGACCAGGTGACAGTCACCTGGCTGCTGCCAATGCTGTTCTTGTTTGCTATCGGGGGAACAACGCTGCTCTACGTCGCCGGGCTGATGCTCTTCGAAAAGGACGAACACACGCTGGACGCGCTGACCGCATCGCCGCTTAGGCTGGGCGAGTATCTGCTGGCTAAAGTGATCTCGCTGACAGCCATTGCGACGCTGGAAAGTGCAGTGGTGATCTTGCTGACGGTGGGGTTGAACGGGTTTTCCCCGCTGCCGCTGTTCGCTGGCATTGCCATCATGGGGGCAATGCTCACCCTGATCGGTATTATCATCGGCGTGCGCTACAACAGCATTACCGATTTCCTGATCCCAATGCTCGTACTGGTGATGCCGCTGCAACTGCCGTTTCTGCATTTCGCCGGGATCGCCGAGAGCTATCTGTGGTATCTGATTCCGACGACAGCGCCCACCCTGCTGATGACCGCTGCATGGCGCTCGGTAGAGGCGTGGCAGCTCATCTACGCGCTGATCTATTCGGGCATTGTGCTCGTCGTCTGCTTCCGTTGGGCGCAAAGCGCCTTCATACGGCATATCGTGCTGAAAGAGAGAGGCTAAACCATGCGTATCACAATGGCACTGCGCACCCTCGGGCGCAATGACCTGCGCCTGATCGGGCGGGACAGTTTCCTTTCGGGAATGATTGTGTTCCTGCTGCTCGTCGCGGTGGGCTTACGGTTCGCGCTGCCGTGGCTGCAAGAGCGCATCGCCGCGAGTCCTGAATTTGGCTTCGACCTGGCGGAATTGTATCCGATGCTGATTAGCTATGTGGCGATGTTTCTGGCGGCAATGCTGTCCGGCATCATCACCGGGTTCATGCTGCTGGACGAGCGCGACGACAACACGCTCAAAGCGCTGCTGGTGACACCGCTGCCGCTGAACCACTATATCGCCCACAGAGTCGCCACTGCAACAGCAATCGCCTTCTGCATCACGATTGCCGAAGTACTGATCATCAACCAGGCAGTCCTGCCGCTGTGGCAGCTCATCCCGCTGGCGGCGGGCGGCGCGCTGATTGCCCCGGCGGTGACCCTGTTCTTCGCCACCTTTGCCGAAAACAAGGTGCAGGGCTTCGCGCTAAACAAGATTCTCGGCGGGCTGGGCTTGCTGCTGGTAGCAGCGTGGTTTGTGCCCGAACCCTGGCAGTATCTGTTCGGACTGTTTCCGCCGTACTGGCTCGCCAAAGCCTACTGGGCAGCCTATGCGGGCGATGTCGCATGGCTGCTGTATCTCGCCCTGGGGGTTATCCTGAACTGCGCCATGATTGCCGTCTTCATTCGCCGCTTTCAGCGGGTCGCCTACCGCTAGCGCCCCTGAATCAGCCGTCTGCAAAACCCCCGATCCAACTGTCGGGGGTTTTTGATTTGGATACATGGTATAAATTGCTAGTTGGCATGGGCAACAGCATTGTGATAAGCTTCTAAATGAAATATGCTGCAAGCATTATCATCACCTCAAGCGCGGGTCACCAACCCAGGACACCATTCATGTCCTTGCGAATCATGTTTAACCGCCCTGCCGTGATGGGGCGTGAATTTGAGTATATGCAGGATGCCGTAATGCAGGGACATTTGTCTGGCGACGGCGTCTATACGAAACGGTGTCATACCTTGCTTGAGCAGACTCTGGAGGTTCCCAAAGCGCTGCTGACGACATCCTGCACGCACGCCCTCGAAATGAGCGCACTGCTGTTGGACATTCAACCGGGTGATGAGGTAATCGTTCCGTCATTCACCTTTGTATCCAGTATCAACGCTTTTGTTTTGCGCGGTGCCAGACCTGTCTTTGTGGATATTCGGCGTGATACACTGAATCTGGATGAAACGCTGCTGACCGCCGCAATCACCCCGCGCACTAAAGCGATCATCGTCGTGCATTATGCCGGTGTTGCTTGCGAAATGGACACGATTTGCGCCATCGCATCGCAGCATGGCATTCCCGTGATTGAGGATAACGCACACGGTCTTTACGGCAAATACAAAGGTCGCTATCTTGGCACGTTTGGCGTGCTGGCAACGCAGAGTTTTCACGAAACCAAGAACATCCAGTGCGGCGAAGGCGGCGCACTGTTGATTAACGATCCCGCGTTCGTGGAACGCGCCGAGATTATCCGCGAAAAAGGCACCAACCGCAGCCGTTTCTTTCGCGGACAGGTAGACAAATACACATGGGTTGATGTTGGTTCCAGCTATCTGCCCTCCGACCTGCTGGCGGCTTACCTTTACGCGCAGCTTGAACAACGCACCGTCATTCAAGCGCGCCGTCAGCACATCTGGGAATACTATCAGCAGCATTTGCCGCAGTGGGCGGCGGCGCGTGGCGTGCAACTGCCTACCGTGCCAGAAGGCTGTGAGCAGGCGTATCACATGTACTATCTGCTGCTGCCGTCGCTTGACGTGCGCCAGGCACTTATCGCGCACCTGAAGGCATGTGGTGTGCTGAGTGTGTTTCACTATCTGCCCCTGCATCTTTCCGATATGGGGCAGCGTTTTGGGGGCAGCACCGGAGACTGCCCAGTGACTGAGGATCTAAGCGACAGGCTGCTGCGCCTGCCGTTTTATAATACCTTGTCCGACGACGAGCTGGATTTTGTGCTTGCCTCCTTGTTCAGTTTCGAAGGATGGTAATGCACCAAGAGGGTTGATTTATTACGGGGCTTGTTTCGAAAAGTATACAATAGTAGAGGAAGGATAGAAAACTCCTGGCGTACAACAGGCACGCCAGGGTAATTGTGTTATGGCTAAGCACCAACTACGTATCATTCCCCTTGGCGGTTTAGGGGAAATTGGCAAGAACATGACCGTCTTTGAATACGGGAACGATGCTTTTATCCTTGATACCGGCATCATGTTTCCCGCTAACGATATGTTGGGGGTGGATTATATCATCCCCGATTTCAACTACCTGCTGGAACGTGATGATCTGAAGATACATGGTATTGTCTTTACGCATGGGCACGAAGATCATATCGGCGCGATTCCGCATGTAATCGATGGCTTCCCCAATGTGCCTTTGTACGCCACATCCCTCACGGCGGGGCTAATTGAGGTCAAACTGCGCGCTGCCCAGCGGCTGGACAAAACGAAAATTCACGTCTTTAATGCGGGTGACAACATCCAGTTGGGTCCCTTCAAGCTGGAGAGTTTTCACGTCACCCACAGCATTCCCGACTGTGTCGGCTTCGGAATCAACACGCCGCATGGCTTGATCGTCCACACCGGCGACTACAAATTTGATAACACGCCGACAGACGGCAAAAAGCCGGATTACGCGAAGCTGGCGGAGTTCTCAAAGCGTGGGGTACTGCTGCTGATGGCGGACAGCACCAATGCGGACAAGCGCGGTTGGACACCCTCAGAGGCGGTGGTACAGCAGGCCTTTGATCGCGTTTTTCAGCAAGCTAAAGGGCGCATTATCATTGCGTCGTTTGCGTCGCAGATTTCGCGCATCCAACAGGCGGCAAACGCAGCCGAGCGCTATGGGCGGGTGCTGGCAGTTGCCGGTTTCAGCATGACCGAAAACATCAAGATGGCACGCAAGCTGAATCTATTGGATTTGCCTGATAATCTGCTGGTTGACATCGGGCGGGCAAACCAAATTCAGGCGCATAAAGTTGTCATCATGGTCACTGGGTCGCAGGGCGAACCTTCGGCGGTCCTCAGCCGTTTGGCACATGGCAAATATCGTCAGATTGACATTATCGAAGGCGATACCGTCGTCGTCTCTGCGCATCCTATCCCCGGTAACGAAGAACTGGTCTTCCGCACAATTAACCGTCTGTACCAGCGCGGCGCCGACGTGATCTACGATCCGATTGCGCCGGTGCATGTATCCGGGCATTGTTCGCAGGAAGAAATGCGCCTGATGATCAATCTGGTGAACCCGCGTTATTTTATGCCAGTCCACGGGGAGCTGCGTCACTTGCGCGCACACGCGAATCTGGCAATGGAGTCGGGGATTCCCAGAGACCACATTTTTGTCGTTGAAAACGGCATGGTGCTGGAAGTTGACCGCTACGGCGTGCGGCGCGGGGAGCGCGTGCCCGGCAGCTACGTCTTTGTGGATGGCAGCGGAGTCGGCGATATTGGCAAAATCGTCATCCGGGATCGCGAAATTCTTGCGCGGGATGGTTTTTTGGTCGTGTCGGTCAATGTTGACAAGCGTAATGGCAAGCTGCTAGGCGATCCAGAAATCATCTCGCGTGGTTTCGTGTTTCTGCGCGACTCCGATGACCTGATTGAACTCATCAGAAACACAGTTGCCGATGCCCTGACAGGCACTAACAGCTCCCAAAATGGCAAACGGCGCGAAAAGGTGGAAGACAGCCTGAGCCGGGTGCTATATAACGAAACTAAGCGCCGCCCGATGGTCTTCAGCATTATCAACGACAAGTAAACCCTGCGCTGTAAGGGGAGGGGGCATTTTGCTTGCCCCCTTAGACCCGTTAATCTGTTCGTTTGCGCCGCCACGGCAGTTTGCGCCGCAGATAGCGCCGCAGAATGCTGCTGCGGGTCTGCCGCCAGGCGTCATCAACAAATTCTTCCCGCTGGCTCAGTTCAGCCTCAACCTGTGGGCGCGGGGCATAGCGCTCAACCGTGTACAGCCGCGTGATGGCTGTAACCGGATTTTTGGCTTTTGGCAGGTCGTTCACAATCTGGCGGCGGCGTTCATCCGGCGTCTGCTGCGGGGTCAGATAGATACCGATCAAAGTCATAAAGCGCTCCAGCCGCGCATAGGCGCGTGAAACCGGGCTTAAACCGCGCAGACCGCGCCATTCCCACCACCAGTACAAAAATACCAGCAGCGCAATCACCAGCACCACCAGCAGCAGAATCAGCAGCGCGATCCCCAGCGCCGGCAGCAAATAGGCGAGTAAGCCCTGCGGCTCCTCGCGCATTGGCGGCGGCTGCGTAGGCACAATAATCGGTGTTGCCGTCGGAGACGGTGAGGGCGTTGGTGTAATCGTCGGCAGAGTACGCGCTTCATCCTCTGCGGGCGGCGGTGTGAGTTGTGCCTGTGTCGGTGTTGCACTTGGTGGCGGCGGCGTGGGCGTCGGCGGCGGCGTGGGGGTCGCCTGCTGTTCCGGCGGTGGGGGCGGCGTGGGCGCTGTCTGGTTGTCGCCGTCGCGGTTCAGCGGCTCCTGGGCGCTGGTCGGCTCAAACTCGATCCAGCCATAGCCGGGGAAATAGACTTCTACCCATGTATGCGCATCGCGTTCGCGCACGATATACTGCCCGCTGTCAGTATCCCACGTCCCCTGTGCAAACCCCGCTGCCATACGCGCCGGAATACCCAGACTGCGCAGCATCATTATCATCGAAGAGGCATAGTAGTTACAGTAGCCTTCCTGCAAATCAAACAGAAACCAGTCAATCGGTTCTACACCAGGCGGCGGCGGCGGAATCGCCTCGTTATAGGTGATGTTGTTGCGCAGCCAGCTTTCAACCGCCCTTGCCTGATCGTAAGGCGTGAGCGCGTTTGCTTCGCGGACAATCTGCTGCGCGCGATCGCGCGTGCGCAGGGTAATCGAAGAAGGTACATACAGATACAAGCTGGTGATGTGGGGCGGATAACTGCCAGCAGCAGTGCGCAGGTCACTGGTGGTGGCGTTGCTCATCAGGCTGGTTACTGTGTAGCTTTCGCCGCGTATGAGTACGCGCTGTGGACGAATGACAGAGATGTTCATCGCGTCTTCGGGCGAATAACTCAGGTCAATAATGGTTGCCATTTCAATGCGGGCAGGCTGCGGAGCGCTGTAAATCAAGCGCGAACTGTTCAGCGCCATCGTGAATTCCTGCTGGATCGGCACGCGCGCTCCCAGTAGATCGGGCGTGTAGTAAATATCTAGCGGTACGCTGTCCGTGCGGCGGCGTTCGGCGGCGGAACTCCAGTTGCCGCCGCTGTAGTTATCAAAGACACGCGACCGCCAGTAATAGCGCCTACCGGGGGGCGCGCTGACCAGAAAGACGGTTTGTTCGCCCAGCCGAATCGCTCCGCCCAGTTGCAGGGAATCTCCGCCGTAATAATCTGCCGTCGCCGGTCCCTGTGCCTCGATCGTCGAAAATAGGCGATTCCAGAATTCGGCAATCTGTGTGAGCGGATCGGATTGCAGAAACTCCTGAAAGCGATTGAGCCGCTCCTGAAGATCGTTTGACGGCGGTGTCCAGGCGAGCAGCACAACAGCAATCGACAGCACTGCACCAACCATTAGAAAGTTACGCCGAATCGCCCCGGAAACGCGAATGCCGTTGGAATACCATTCCCACTCACGCGAATCGAGGTTGGAGCGCACGATCAATAGCAGCGCCAGCACCATGAAAATCACCAGATAGGTGTCCAGATTCGCTTCACCGCTGTAGAAAATGCTGTTGGCGACAAGAATCAACCCCGGCGGTAGAATGGCGCGCCATGTGCGGTCAATCCTGAACAGGTGCCAGACCGCGTTATATGCCAGAAACCAGAACAGCGTCGCCACCAGCAGCGTAAAGACCAGATCGTCCTGATTAATGCCGCCCGATGTCGCATCAACGAGCCATTCCGTCAAGCGCGAAAAAACGCTGCTCAAGCCCTCAAAGAAATCGCCGGGTTCGTTGATCGCCGCAACCCCCAGCACCGCGCCAATCCCATAGATTCCGCTAAGGATGAGCGCAAACAGTTCGTTGTACTGGCTGCGCGCCAGCATAAAACCCAGAATCACACTGATTACCAGAACCGGCAGTGTGGTATTGAGCGCAAGGGGCCATTCCGCCGCATGCAGTGCCATCACCGGCATCAGCAGCAGCGCAAAAACGATCAGCAGGGTGCTGGCATCACCGGGGGCAAACAGCGTACGTCCGTAAGTGCTGATGCGGTGCATCCAGCGCTTGGTGAAGCCAGAACTCATGGCGCGAGTAGTCATGACACCTCATTAAAACAGATAACCAGCAGGGGCATTTGCAACAGCAGCCATCACAGCGATTGTATGGGGGTACAGCCTCCGAGACAACCAACGCTTGCCCCACTATTACACAATTGGCGATTCGCAGACACACTGACGCGCGCAATTACCAGGCAAACACTTAACGCGCAGGTACGTATCAAACGGACACTTACCAGGCACGTACATATAGCTGTGCCAGCAGGAGCAGATTGGAATCATTGGCACCGGGTGCGGTAAAACGCTGCTGGCTCTGCCATTCATAGACCACCAGATACAGCGGATAGTAGCCCACATTGATGGGGTATGGCAGTTGTACGGTCCGCTCCTCAATATAATATTGTCCCGGCGTCCATGTGCTCGTCTCGCCAGTTGCGCCTGGCGGATAGGTCAACTGCGGCGCACTGTCGCTCTGAGTCAGTACCGCCCCGCTGCGCTGGATTTGCAGCCCGACACTATAATTCAGCGCAATGGGCGCATCCACCGACCACCACAGACGCACCCGGACACTTTCGCCCTCACGCCGCGCCAGCACACCGAGATAGGGCTGATCACCTTCAAGGATGTCCATCCCATGAAAGCGCATACCGTTTTCAAATAGAACACCCTGTACATCTGGCGGGGCTTCATAGACGCGGAACAGGCAGCCGGGCGGGCCAACGAATCGCCCCGGAATCCGCCCCTGTGTCACCTGCGCCTCAAATTGCGCGTCCTGCCAACCGTTGGTGACAACATACCAGACACGCCGGTAGCCGGTCGCATTCGTTACAAAATGCAGCCCGCCGTGCGGGAAGAACACGCGCGTATAATAGTCCCACTCTTCCGGCGGCGCACAGTCTGCATGCGGGTCAACCAGCAGCACATCACCGGGGCGATAAAAATCAGTTAGCCATGCCATATTCTGCGCCAGCGGCGGGCTGGGGATAATTTCATAGCGGTCAATTGGTATAGGCACAAACAACAGCCCTGCCAGCAGCACGCCCGCGCCGACCACCCCGGCACGCGGCAGCAGCGTCAGCCCACAGCCGACCAGCAGCGCGATACCCAGCAGCAGCCACCAGCCGTAGTGGGTGGAGAAAAAGCCCAGCAGGGGGTTAAGCAAGTAGAGCACAATGGGCATCAGCAGCGCCCAGATCAGCACGGCAATTTGGCGCATTCCACCGCGTTCCCGGCGCAGAATAAGCAGCAGCAGTGCCAGCACACCAAGGACAATCCACAGTGGAAAGAATGTGCCTGCAAACCGTTCCAGCAGTTGCCAGATTGCCTGCGGCAGCGGCGGCAGTTGCAGCGTGCCGGTTGCGACGGTGCGGTTAATCGCTGTACTGGCTTTATTGAGAATTTCGGGCAGTGCCAGTGTGCCGCCAATGATCCCCGGCAGCCACCAGCGCCAGATGCGCAGCCCATACACCAACAGCGTGTAGATGCCCAGCATCAGAAACGCCATAATCACGGTCAGTGTGGTATAGAACATTGCCGCCAGCACCACGCCGAGCAGCACCCCCCGTAAGAACTGCGGGCGGTCGAAGTAGCGCATCGTCAACCAGAGCGCGAGCGGCAGCAGCCCCAGTACCAGCGCATAACCGCGCACATGCAGGCTGAGAAAGATCGCAAAACCCAGCGCCGCATATGCCAGCATCGCCAGCCAGCCAGCCCGTTCCCCGCTAAGCCGTTTGCCTGCCCGAAAGGTGAACGCTGCGCCCAATGTGAACATCAGCGTAGAGAACAGACGCAGCAGAATCGGGTGTTCCCCGACCAGCCCGCGCCAGCCGCCCAGCGCCAGATAATACAGCGGGGGCCAGTCATAGGGCGTCCACTCGATGATCTGCTGTGGTGTGCCATATGTTTGCCAGACTGACCAGACCTCATCGGGATTCATCTCGATATCGCCAAGCTGCACCGTACGACTGGCGATCACCAGCAGCAGCACAACCGTGCCCAGCAGCAAACGCGAACGAAGTTTTGCAGCAGTGGGAGCGCTGGTAAGGGGTATCATCAGCAGTTCTTCGCTACGTAGATCAATTCGTAAGCAAATAAGGCCGGCAGCAGAGGCGCTGGCAGGGGGCGTCTGAAGCGGCGTGCCAGACCGTTGGCTAGGTTTTGCAGTCCGCTGCCCGCAATCAATATCTGCTCCACCGGATAACCGTTTTCTTCCAGCAGCGCACGCCCCGTGTTGAGGGTATACAGATGCAAGTGCGTGCGATCCATGATGCCATACTCGGTGTAATTGAATCTGCCCGCCAGCAGCGCCAGCCGGACACGCCAGTATGCGACATTCGGCAGCGACACAATCACCTGTCCGTCGGGTTTCAGCAGCGGGCGCACCTCATGCAGCAGACGCTCCGGGGATTTGAGATGCTCCAGCACCGCTGCCGCCAGCAGTACATCATAGGGCGCGCTGTGCCGGGCAGGTTCCAGCGCACCGGGCGCATCAAGATCAACAGTGAACACTTCAGTACAGCGCTGCGCAGCAAGCACCGTCGCGCCCGCGTCTGCTTCCAGCCCGGTCACACGGCAGCCAAGCGCCTGCTCCATGTACCCGGAAAGATAGCCCGACGCACAGCCCAATTCCAGCACACGACTGCTCGCAGGAATTAAGCGCATCAGCACGCTGTGTGCCTCGTCGGGGTGGGCGCGCTGCGGATCATAGATCTCTGCTTTGTGGTACTTCGGTATCTGTGTGACCATGCGCGGCATGGTACTCTGCGGGTCGAGCGGCGTCAAGCATGACCCTCTAACCGCAATCGTTCGGGGTGTATAATGTGGGTGTTCAGGTTGACCGGGTGATCGCGGCGCGGGCAGTACGAGTACTGGGCGCGCTGAGGAAAGTCCGCACTCCATAGGGCACGGTGCTGGCTAACTGCCAGGCGGGGTAACCCGACGGCAAGTGCAACAGAGAACGGATTGCGGCGCGGGCATTGTGGCTGCCACAGGGTTCGCGTTCGCGAGGGTGAAAAGGTGGTGTAAGAGACCACCGGCGCAGGCAGTGATGCAGGCGGCCAGGCAAACCCCACCGGGAGCAAGGCGAAGCAGGCGCATTGGGGCTGCCCGTCCCACAAAAAGCGCCGGGTACGCTGCACGAGGCGCGGGGTAACTCGCGTCCCAGAGAGATGATTACCCGCTGTGCCTGGCACAGTGACAGAATGCGGCTTACAGGTTGACCTGAACACCTTTTCCCCGGTATAGGTGATTTGTTTCCATCGCGCGCTGCCGTGCCGTATAACGCCTGCACGGAACCACGCCTGCATAACAGGTGTCCTCTGCACAGAACGGGCGTATAATCGCGCATAGAATAATCGCACAGTGATTTGCGGGCAGCGGCGCGCTGCGAATCAGGGGAGAATTGTTTATGGATGGTATCATCAGTCAGCAAACGATGGTCGAAATCTTGCAGTTAGGCAGCCAGTACGCGCTGCCAATCGCCGCATTGCTGCGGGCGCTTTATGAAGGCGTTCGTGGGCATTTTCCTGAAGGCTTTATGCAAATTGGCGCAGCCAGCCTTTTCGCCGGGTTGACCTCCGTGTTGGATACGGGGAATGTGGATCTACTGGCGATTCTCGCCGAAATCGCAGGCAACACCTTCTTTATGGCAGGGCTGCTCAGCTTCATCATGGTCTACCTCTTGCGCCAGCCAGATCGTGGTCGCTGGGTGGACGGCTTTGTGGGCGGCACGCTGGGGCTAATCGCGTGGTCCATCTGGGTCTATGTGCTGCGCAATGATTTCCCCGTTTGGACCTTCCCCTTCGCCATCATCGCCGGAGCAGCGGGCTTCATTGCACTCCGTTTCGCCGTGCGGCAAATTTTGCGTGTGGTCCGCATCGCCACTTATTTCCTGATCGCCGCGATCGTACTCGCGGTCATTGGCGGCGGTATCTGGTTGTTAATCGGGCTGACTAACACACCTGCCATTCCGGCTGTATAGGGATGGTCTACCGCTAAAATAGAGTAACAGTTGCTCCAAGAAAATGTACGATGGGACGACATCAGGAGGAGCACATGGGACGCAAGCGCCAATACAATGCGAGCTGCAAGCCCGAGGCGCTGGCGGCTGCTGCGGGCATCCGCCAGCCCGCTGCTGGCTGCTGCGGCTGGTGGGGCGGCGATATAGACCTGTGCGGGGTGCTGGTCGGCGGCGATTCGCGCCCCACCTGTTGGGACCGTATCCGGGTCTGAAGGGGCTGCAAGAGGCGCATGCTGCGCGCCGTTTTTGGTGTCGAGAATAACCACTTACGCAAGCGGCGTATCGATTGGGTGTTTCCAGAGGGTCGAATGCTATCCACACGCCCAGGCTCGGCGCATAGTAACGCGCGCGGTGGTAGTGCAGCCCGCTGGCGTCGCGCGGCTTGCCGGTGAAGGTGTAGGGCGTGGCTGGCGACGGCGAACGGCGCGCCATTCATGCGTCCAAGCCACTGCGCTGGACTGCACTCGACGCCACAGACTTGTTATAATCACCCGCAGCAGCGTTTCCCATCCAGCCGATCAGCAACGATTAGGTTATTACGATGAAATTTGATGTGACTATTTTTCCAGAAGACTTAAATGAGGATGTCGAGACGGCAAAGCGGGCAGAAGCAGCGGGCTTCGACGCCTTTTGGACTGCCGAAGTTGCGCATAATCCCTTTTTTCCGCTGCTGGTTGCTGGGCTGCAAACCCGGCGCATCCAGCTTGGCACACAGATTGCCGTTGCCTTTCCGCGCAGCCCGATGATTACCGCCTATACTGCGTGGGATCTGGCGGCGCAAACCGGCGGTCGCTTCATTCTGGGGTTAGGTTCGCAGGTCAAAGCGCACATCACTAAACGGTACAGCAGCGAATGGAGCGCACCTGCCCCGCGTATGCGCGAATATGTGGAGTCGCTGCACGCCATCTGGGACTGCTGGCAGCATGGCAAACCGCTTAACTATCGCGGGGAAAGCTATAAATTCACGCTGATGACCCCTTTCTTCACGCCTAAACCGATTGCCCATGCCAGCATCCCGGTATATATTGCCGGTGTCAATGAATACATGTGTCGTGTGGCGGGCGAAGTGTGCGGTGGTATTCATCTGCACGGTTTCCACACCGTGCACTACCTTCAGCAAGTGGTCATCCCCGCGCTGAATCAAGGACTGCAAAAAGCCGGGCGTCCGCGCAGCGCTGTCGAACTGGTTTGCCCGGTCTTTGTCGTCACCGGGCGCACAGCGGAGGAAAAACAGGCGGCGATGCAGGACTGCAAAACACGTATCGCGTTTTACGCCAGCACGCCCAGTTACGAAGCGGTCATGACCCTGCACGGCTGGTCGGATATCGCCAATCGGCTGTCGTGGATGGCACGCGAAGGGCGCTGGAACGAAATGGCAGACCAGATCAGCGACGATATGCTGACAGAATTCGCCATCGTCGCCGAACCGGACGAGGTTTTTGCCGCGTTGCGAGAACGCTATACCGGGATTGTAGATCGGGTTTGTGTCGGCTATGACCGTAAGCTGTCGTTTACCGAGGTCTTTTTCGAACACGCCGCGCAGATGCACCAATAACGAGTACTTTCATTCAGAAATGCGCAAACCAGCCTCCAGCAGGCATGCAGCGCTAAGCCTGAGTTTTGTTCAGATGCAACACTTGTAATCACAACTAAAGGCTGAACCATGACATCTACGGCACACGATTATGCCGCAGCAAATGCTGTGCGTTTCTATAACGAGTTGATTGACCTGCTGCGTATCCCCAGCGTTAGCACTCAACCGGAACATGCGGCGGACGTGCAGCAGGCAGCGGAGTGGCTGGTCAACAACCTGCGCGTCAGCGGGTTTGAGACTGCCGAGGCAATCTATGCGCCCGGCAAACATCCGATTGTGTATGCGGAGTGGCTGAACGCCGGCGAACACGCCCCGACGGTTCTGGTTTACGGGCACTATGATGTCCAGCCCGCAGCGAAGTCCGATGGCTGGGACACAGAACCCTTTGAGCCAGTGGAACGCGAGGGGAAAATCTATGCGCGCGGAGCGATTGACAGCAAAAGCAATGTCATCGCCCAGATCAAGGCGGCAGAAACACTCATCGCCACTCACTGCCCGGTTAATCTCAAGCTGATTTTCGAAGGTGAAGAAGAGAGCAGTGGCAATCATTTGCCAGAATATGTCGCCGCACACCGGGATCGCCTGCGCTGCGATGTCTGTGTCGTTTGCGATGGCAGCATGTCCAGCCGCGAACAGCCGTTTATGCCCTACGCATTGCGCGGCATTATGGCGATGGACATCACCATCACCGGTCCGGTCAGCGACCTGCACAGCGGGCACTACGGCGGCACGGTGCATAACCCGATTCAGGCACTCAGCGAAATTCTGGCGCAGTTGCATAACCCCGACGGCAGTGTCAATGTGCCTGGCTTTTACGATGATGTACTGCCGATTCCGCAGCAGGATCACGAAGAACTGGCAGGTGCGCTGCCCTGGCTGGAAGCCGAATGGCAGGAAGTGGTCGGTGCGCCGCAGCAGTGGGGTGAACCCGGCTTCAACCTGCACGAACGCATAGGCGCACGTCCCACGCTGGAAATCAACGGGATCGCTGGGGGCTATGCGGGCACTGGCTTCAAGACAGTAATCCCGGCAAAGGCATGGGCGAAAGTGAGCTGCCGCCTGGTGGCAAATCAGGACTTCCGCCGCATTTATGAGCTGGTCAGCGCACAGATGCAGCACCTTGCCCCGTCCGGCGTGCGCGTCGAAACGAAACTGCTTGACAGTGGCAATCCGCTGGCGCCTCTGCCGCTGGACTCCGCGCCCA
Organism: Anaerolineae bacterium; assembly: GCA_034435675.1. Classification (GTDB taxonomy): domain Bacteria; phylum Chloroflexota; class Anaerolineae; order Aggregatilineales; family Phototrophicaceae; genus DAOTWP01. The sequence goes on along the minus strand of DAOTWP010000140.1, from coordinate 7,473 downwards.
TGCTGGCGGCACGTGCTGCCTACATGCGGGCATGGAACCGAGCGCCGCTGTTCACCCGCGAGGGTGGCAGCGTGCCGATTGCAGTCGATTTTCAACGTGAACTCGGCGCGCCAATTGTGCTGCTGGCGTTTGGCTACAAGGGCTGCCGCGCGCATGGACAAAACGAACATGTCTATCTGAACATGTTCCACAAAGGCATTGACACCATGATCTACTTCTGCGAGGAACTTGCTGACCAGTGGAAGGCGGCGCTATGACGTTCGGCTACGCGAATTGGGTGCTCACCATTGACGAGCATATCGCAGCGCTGACGCTCAACCGCGCAGAAGCGCTCAACAGCATTACACCGGAAACCCTGCGCGAACTGCGCGCGATCACCACCGAAGTGCGCACCAACCGCGATATCTGGGCGGTGATTGTACAGGGGGCAGGCGAGCATTTCAGCGTGGGGGTAGATGTCCGCGCGATTGGCACTATGATCGGGCAGGAATCAGCCGTTTACCGTAGCAATCTGCGCGATTTGCAGGACTGTCTCGACCAGTTCGAGGCACTGGAGAAGCCAACCATCGCCAGCATTCGCGGGCACTGCATTGGCGGCGGTCTGATTCTGGCGTTATGCTGCGACTTTCGCATTGCCGACGAAACCGCGCGGTTTTGCCTGCCGGAGGTCAGACGCGGGATCCCCGTTGTGATGGGCACACAGCGCGTTACCGCCATTGCAGGCAAGGCGGCGACAAAAACGATGGTGCTGCTGGCAGAACCATTTGACGCGCAGCAGGCATTCGCCTATGGGCTGCTGCATCAGGTTGTGCCGGGCGGCACACTGGACGCCGCCGTTCAGACTCTCGCCAACAAGTTCCGCACACTGCCGCCGCGCACAGTCAACGCCGCCAAACGCATCATTGACCAGGGGGCAGAAATGTCCCTGCGCGAAAGTCAGGAACTCGAAATTGAACTACAAGAGGAACTGCTGCACACAACCGATTTTGCAGAAGCGGTCGCCGCGTTTTTCGAGAAGCGCGCCCCGCGCTTTACCGGAACATGAACCGGGGAAATGAAAATATCACCGGAACAACTTATGCATTCCGTTTAACCGGTTTGGTGCTCTTTGTGTTCAACAACGCGTTAATTGAGGGAATGAGATGAACAATCCATATGATTATGTACGCGCCAATCAGCCGAAATTCCTGAGCGAACTCAAGGACTTCCTGCGCATCCCCAGCATTAGCACCAACCCGGAAAATGCGCCGGATGTGCAGCGCGCGGCAGCATGGCTGGCAGAAAATATGCGCGCAGTGGGTTTCGCCATCGTCGAAGTTGTGCCGACTAAGGGGCATCCGATTGTCTATGGCGAGTGGCTGGGCGCAGGAGCAGACGCCCCCACCGTGCTGATTTACGGGCATTATGATGTGCAGCCTGCCGTGATCGAAGACGGTTGGCACACTGACCCGTTTGAACCGACGGAAAAAGATGGCAAACTCTATGCACGCGGTTCATCTGATGATAAAGGGCAGGTTTTTGCCCATGTGAAGGCAGTCGAGGCGCTGCTGGCAACCACTGGCAAACTGCCGGTGAATGTCAAACTGATCGCCGAAGGTGAAGAAGAAGTGAGTTCGCTGCATCTGGGCGAATTTGTGACCGCCAACAAAGCGCGCTTGCAGGCGGATCTCTGCCTGATTTCCGACACGGCGATCCTGACCAAAGACCAGCCTTCGATTATCTACGCGCTGCGCGGACTGACGTATATGGAACTGGAGGTATGGGGACCCGCGCAGGATTTGCACAGCGGCAGTTTTGGCGGCAGTGTGCATAACCCGGCGCAGGCGCTGGCAGAAATCATTGCCAGACTGCATAACGAAGATGGCAGTATCAGTGTTCCCGGTTTTTATGATGCTGTGCTGCCGCTGGACGCAGACGAACGCGCCGAACTACGCAAGACTGATTGGGCGGTTACTGACTGGCAGGCGGTCAGCGGTGCGCCGCAACCGTGGGGAGAGCCAGACTATACCCTGCGCGAACGAGTCGGCGCGCGCCCCACGTTGGAAATCAACGGCATGGTCAGCGGGTTTTACGGGGTGGGCGCAAAAACAGTGCTGCCAGCGAAAGCGCTGGCAAAGATTAGCTGTCGCCTGGTGGCAAATCAGAACCCGACACGTATCTATGAGCAGATCCGCGATTATGTCCGGCAGATTACGCCGCCCACTGTGCGCAGTGAGCTACGCCTGCTGCACACGGGTTCACCCGCATTTGTGGACCTCAAAACAGCGGCAATGCAGGCAGCAATCCGGGCTTACGAAAAAGGCTGGGGCAAGCCGCCAGTATTCATGCGCGAGGGCGGCAGCATCCCGATTGTGGCAGATTTTCAGCGCGAACTGGGGCTGCCGGTGGTGCTGATGGGTTTTGGCTTGAACAGCGATGGCGCGCACGGACCCAATGAACACTTCGATATTGAAATGTACTACCGGGGTATTGCTACGTCGGTGCATTTTCTGGAAGAGGTGGGCGCGCACCCTGATGTACGCCTGAAGCGCTAACTCACTACAGCAGGGGCGGGCAGCGGCTCGCCCCGTTACGCCTGCTACAATTCTTCGAGGTGGCGCTGCACCCATGCGTTGTACAGCGCCTGCAATGCGCGGGTGCGTTCGCCGGGTGTGCCGTCACCTAACCGCACAGCGTCAATCTCCACGACAGGAATAATCCCCCGACTGCTGCTGGTGATGAACGCTTCCTGCAAGCGGGGAATAGCGCTGACATGCACGGCTTCGCGGCGCACTGACAAGAGTTCCGGCGCAACCTCAAAGACAATCTGCTGCGCAATGCCCGGCAGAACGCCGCTGCCTGCCGTGCGCAGTTCATCACCCAGCACCGCATAAAAATTGCTGGCAAGTCCCTCCAGCAAATACCCCTGCTGGTCCTGCAAGATGGTGTCATAAATGCCCGGCGGCATGGCGTCCGCAAACTGCTTACGGCGGTGCATCCAGCCAGTGGTCTTTGCCGCTGCATTCTGGCGGGCGCTGTCTGGCGCGGTGATGCAGCGCACCCCGGCATGGACGACTTCCGGCGCGGGCGGCACAAAGGGTTCCAACGTTAGAATCAGGTGATCGGGTGTCTGCCGGGGCACGGTCACACGAAAGCGCACATCCCCAAAACCAGCATCCTGAATCATCTGGCGCAGTGCCGCCCGCAGCCGGGCGCGATCCAGCATCAGCGGGATTTCCGCCCGGCGGGCAGAATCTTCCATGCGATCAAGGTGCGCGTCAATCTTGAGTACCTGTGTCAGGTGGCAGGTGTTGGTGACGGTATACACACCGTCAGCGGGTTCGTAGCGTACAGCGTCCGCCAGCGAATCGGCGGCATAGGGCGCAGGCTGCAAACCAACCGGCGTCAGCAGGCGAATATAAGCAGGCATACGTTGTGTCCTTTTTCGTCAGGGGCGATCTTATGTTCAACGTCCCCTGCTCCATTCAGCATTAAACAGCGTCCACTCTCCAGTGTCCATCGTATCTGCCGAAAACAGCGCCACACCGGAAATCACATCCGCGTCGCCCCCCAGCGCGATCATGCCACTGCGCACGCCTGCCAGTGCTGTGCTGATATTCTCAATCTGCGGGTCATGAATCAGCAGATTGGTGCCGCTGTCGCGCAGCAGATCATGTGCGGGAACGCCAATAGTCAACTGTGCGGCATCCAGCCCAGCAACCGCTGTGCCGAATGTCTCCACCTGATAGGCGACCCACGCCGAATACGCCCCGGCGCTGGTAAAACCTGTATTGTAGGCAGTGATGACGATTTCATCCGCCAGCAGGGCGATCTGGCGTTTGTAATCCTGCTCCCAGAACGCACCGGGCGCATAAATCGGCGGCAGTTCCAGCCCCGGCACATCAGGCGTCCAGTCCGGCGACATGGTTACCGCGATGTGACGACTGCCCAGCCCACTGCGTAAGTCTCGCAGCAGCGCGATAAACCCCTGACCGTTATTTTGCAGCGGTTCGACATTAAGCAGAATGCCGTCAAAACCACTTTCACCGATCAAGCGACTGCTGAAGCGCACAACACTCTCGCGCAAGCCCGCGTTTTCCAGCTGGTCATCTGCCAGCGGCACAACAATCCACGCCAGCACCCGCACGCCGGGATAGCTGCGCTTGATTTGCTGTACAAACGATGTAACTGATGGCTCGACCTCTGCATACTGGTTGCTGCGCGCCGGGTCGCCCGCCCATGTGCCATCCGCGCGCAGGTAACTGACCAGTGCATAGACGTTGCCAATCCCGTAATCGCTCAGGCGATCCGCCAGAAAGACGATTTCTTCTTCGCTGCGGCTGCCATACGCCCAAGACTCACCGACCCAGATAGCATTCGGCTGTGTTTCCTCTGGGTTGTTGGCAAACACACCCAGCAGAATCACCACGCCCACCGAAAACACCACCGCGCCGATCCCGACAAAGATGACCCTGCCGCGTGAGAAATCTATTTGTGACAGCTTGAAACGCGCCGTCGGCGAAAGCTGGCGCGGTGCGCTGCGCGAAACGGGGCGACTCCCGCCGCGCACCGGGACAGGGCGGGTCTGTGTCTGGCGCTGCTCACGGGATTTGCGGCGCTCCACTCGATCCCGTGCACGACTGCGGCGAACAGACTGACCCTCAGGTACAGACTGGTCGTTTTCCGGTGTTGGTGGAGAATCAGGTTGTTCCACAGCAGTCCTCACAGCCCCAGTTTGGTGATTAACGGCGGACCGAGCAGCAGCAGCCCGATCAATACTGACGCGACCACGCCCAGCAGTACCGAGGCAGCCGCCACGTCCTTGCCGACTTTTGCCATCGGATGCAGTTCGGCAGAGGCGAGGTTGACTGCTGCTTCCACTGCCGCGTTCAGGAATTCTGCCATCCAGACAATTGTAATCGTCAGGATGAGAACTGCCCAACTGATCGCATCGATTTCCAGCCACAACGCCAGCGCCAGTACAAGAAGGCTGGCAACAGCCTGTATGCGCGTGTTTTTCTGGCGGCGCAGCATGTACAGCCAGCCCGCCAGCGCATAACCCAGACTGACCACCCGGTTACGGCTGGTGATTGGGCTGTACTGGTCGGGGTCAATCCGGGCAGTGCCCGTTAGCGCTTCGATAATCTGTTTACGCCTGTTCACCATGATCGTCATCCTCTTCGAGCGCCGGGATCAGGGCTGGCGGAATATCCAGCGCAGCGGCAATGCTTGCCTGCATCTGCCACATCAGTGCTTTGTGTTCTGGCGTATCATGATCATATCCCAGCAGGTGCAGCGTGCCGTGCAGCACTAGCAGCGCCAGATTGTCATCAAGGCTGTAACCCAGTTTTCCCGCTTGCGCCGCCGCATAAGGGTAGGCAATCACAATATCACCCAGATAAGGCGGCTCGTCCGGCAGCGTCACTGGCAGCGGATCCGCCGGGAAGGAGAGTACATCTGTCGGGGCAGCCACATCACGAAACTGCGCATTCAAGCCGGCAACCTGCGCATCGTCAGTCAATACAACGGTTACGCTGCTGCCTACATGGGCAGGATGCCGTTGCAAGGCAGTGGCGACGACAGATTCCAGACGGCTGAGGTCCGCCGGGAAAGCCTGATCATTCTGAATCTCAATGCTGCTGCTCATCTGCGGGGCGCTCCTTGTCCGGTTGAGTCTGCTGCGCTGCCGCATCCGGCGCAGCGCCATTAGGCTCGGGCTTAACGGGCTTGAGTTCGTGGGTCATGCTGGCGCGGGGCAGCGGCGGCACTTCGGACATAGGTGTGTCGTCGTCGTCCAGCACAAGTACACGCGAAACTGACTGTGTTTCGCTGCCCCGCATGGCAGTCACACGCGAAGTCTCTACCGTGTTACCCACAGCGGGTGGGATTTCGGCTGTAACGCCAGCCTCCTCAGATGGTTTCCGATCCGCCTCACCCGCAGGCGGAGCAGACTCGGGAACAGGGACAGACACCGAGGCTGCGGGCATTTCGAGTGTTTGCTGTTTGGGGGATGCCGCAGGGTAATTAATGCGCGGATGGAACACGGCTTGCAGCATTTCAACCAGAATGCGCTGAACTGCCTTCAAATCGCCGAGCGTCAGACCCGATTCATCGAGCTGCCCCTCACGCATGCGATCATCAATGATACTGTGGACAATTTCCTGAATTTCCTGCCGCGTTGCCGGACGGCGGGCACGCACTGTACTTTCGCAGCTGTCAGCAATCATGACAATGCCGGTTTCGCGTGTCCGGGGTTTCGGTCCAGGATACGTGAACTCACTGGCATCCACCGCCGCCGGATCACCTGCCTGGTCAATCGCCTTGCGGAAGAAATATGCCACCTGCGTCGTGCCGTGATGTTCGCGGACGAAATCGCGCACCCGCTGCGGCAGTCGGTACTGCCGTGCCAGTTTGTCACCCTCGGTCACATGGCTGATGATAATGTCGGCGCTGCGGTAGGGATCGTTGAGCGCCTCATGCGGGTTCATGATGTTGACCTGATTTTCGACGAAAAAAACCGGGTTGAGCATTTTGCCGATGTCATGATACAGTGCGGCAACGTGCGTCAGTTCCGAGTTTGCGCCAACGGCAATAGCCGCCTGCTCCGCGAGGTTTGCCACTTGAAGCGAATGCTGGTACGTGCCGGGCGCTTCGCGCAGCAGCCGCTGGAGCAGGGGCTGGCTGGGGCGGCTGAGTGCAATCAGCTTCAGACTGGTCGGGAAGTTAAACACAATGGTAATGATATACAAGCCGACAATCGCCGTTGCTGCGGAGATTATGCCGTTGAGCAGCACCAGCAGAATCACGTTGAAATCACGCAGCGCACCGGTGCTGATGGTCGCCAGATCAAAGATAGCAATTACGATCACGTTGACGACAGCGATCATCAGCCCGGCGAAGAAATAGCTTTCAAGGCGATCCACACGCCGCAGCGCCAGCGTCGCCATCATGCCGCCTGCCGCAACCAGCGTGGCGGTTTCCAGCGAATTGTTCGCCATCAAACCCATCAGCAGTGCCAGCCCAACACTGGCAAACACTGCCAGCTGCCCAGTGTTGATTGACACCAGAATCAGCGCCAGCGCTGCCGAAGGATAGACAAATACCTGATCGCCCTGCCCGAACAACCGCGCGCCGACTAACATCATCATAAAGACAACTGCCATCAACGCCAGCATTCGCGACTGCGATTGATACAGATCCGGCTGGAAGCGTACGACATACAAGCCGATGACCACAACCACGAGAATGCTGGCAACCAGCGCGCGCAGAATATTCAGCCCGCGACCTTCAGGCAGGCGCAGCAAATCCAATTCGACCAGCGCCTCATACGTAATGCTATCAATCTGTTCCCCCGCGCTGACGACAAGTTGCCCACGCTGATACAACAGCTGCTGTTCCGGCACACTGGTCGCTGCCGCAAGCTGGCGCTCACTGGTGGCTTCGAGGTTCGGGAACGAATTGGGACGCACCAGCGCGGACACAATGGCGACTACC
>DAOTWP010000139.1:0-10088 GCA_034435675.1 Anaerolineae bacterium | reverse complement strand
TATCCCCAAAGATCAGCAGTTCAAAAAAAAGCCCGAAGACCACCAGCAGCCCCGCGCCCACTGCAATCAGGCGGTAGCCGCTGCTCATGAAGCGGTCATCCCCGCCGCGGCTGCCGACAAAGACCATCGCCGCGCCGACTGCCACCGGATACACGCCCCACATGTACGCCCAGCTTTCCCACTTGAGGATGCCCATGTCCATCAGCAGCAGCAGTCCGCCAGTCGCCGTGACAATCATGCCGGGGAACGCCAGCCGCGAAGCCTCTTTGCCGCCCACCAGCGCAAAGAACAGGAACGCCAGACCGGGCACAATGATGAAGAAGGGCCACAGCACAGCGCTGAGGCTGATGTTGAACATCTGCGTGAACAAAAAGAAAACACCGATACCGATCAAAACCACACCGCCAAGCAGCCGGCTGCGCGGGTCATCTGTCCTGTGATACTGCGAACCGTTCATTCTGGTCTCCTCCTGTGCTGCGCACATTCACGTTGTGTCTATGCTGCTTTGTACGCAGACCTGCACAGAAGGTTGCAACACTGCTGCCGCGCCCGGCTGTGGGGCGGTGGCGCTCACCCCGCGTCCTGCTGCGGCGCGTGCAAATGCGCCAGCAGTGCCGCCAGCGGGGCTTCCGCCAGCGCGATCGTTTCATCGGACGCGCCGTAATACAGCCGCAGCACGCCGTCTGCCAGCGTCACGCCGCAGGTAAAGACCACATTCGGGAAGAAGCCGCCGGTTTCATAGCCCTGTTCCGGGCTGAACACCGGCGTCTGGCTGCGCGCCAGCACCCGCGCCGGGTCATCGTGCGCCGTCAGAATCGCGCCCAGGCAGTAGCGCTGCTGGCGATCCGCCGCGTGATAGATGGACAGCCAGCCCTGGTCCGTCCAGAGGGGCGGCGCGCCCCCGCCCACCCGCCCGGCATCCCAGCCGCCCGCGCTGCCCGCCAGCACCAGCCGGTGATCGCCCCAACGCAGTAAATCGGGCGAGGTTGCCGACCAGATGCTGTACTTGCCAAAGTCGCCGGGCATCGGACGGTGAAAACAGGTGTACAGCCCGTTGATCTGCTGCGGGAACAGCACCACATCGCGGTTGGAAGGCGGGAAAATCAGCCCGCAGCGGGTGAACGTCTCAAAATCTGCTGTTTCCAGCAGCCCGGTAGCGATGCCGTTTTCGCTGACGGCGGAATAGTTGATATAGAAGCGCTCGTTAATCGGCGTGATGCGCGCGTCTTCCACGCCAAACGCCTCATAAGGCGTTTCCGCTTGCAGCCAGGGCACATCATCCACACGGAACTGCACACCATCCCCACTGCGCGCCCGGCGAATGTGGCTGATACTCGTCAGATGAACGGCTTTCGTCCGGCGGTGCTGGATAAAGCGCGGGTCGCTGGTGTCGTAATCGGGGTCGTCACTGCGCACACGCAGCAGGCGCAGGCTGCCCCCGGCATCCAGATAGGGACACACAATCCAGTCCGCCTCCTGGTCACGCGGGCGTTCCGCCACACGCACCAGCAGCAGGGTTTCGCCGTGAACCAGGGTCGCTCCGGCGTTAAACGTGCCGATGACCTCATAATCCGGGTGCGAGGGGCGCACCTGCGCAGGCGTAAGCAGTGGGTTCAGGGGATGACGGGTAAACAGCGCAGCCATTAGACACCTTCCACGATCTGATAACTATTGGGGGCAAGCTCAAGGGTGGTTGACGCGCTGTGCAGGGTCACGGGTGTCTGGCGCGGGTTATAGAGCAGCCAGCGGCGCGGCGGCGTGTCCCTCCCGGTCAGCCTCAGGCAGGGCACATCCAGCGAAAACGCCAGCACATCCGGCGGCAGGTCGCCCAGAAAATCCGGCGGGGCGAACAGCAGCGCGCTCCAGAACACTTCGCCCGCGCCATAGAGTTCCTTGCCCAGCGTCGCCGTGTGCGTAAATTCTGCCGTCGCCAGATCTTCGTAGGGCACATACGGGCACGGTCCGCGCCGCAGCGGCTCCGGCAGGAAGGGGTCGAAGAAGGCGTAATTGTGGCAGCGCTGCAAATTGGCGAATGCCGCCAGCAGCCCGGCAGGCAGCAGCCCGGCGGATGCGTCGGCGCGCAGCAGTTCCGACCACGCCCAGATGACCTCGACATTTTCCTTATAAGCGGGATAACACAGCGAAGCGCACGCCTGAAACATGCCGCGCGGGTCATAAAATGGCACTGCCGGGTCTTTGCCCCAGTACGCCATGCGCAGCGAGAGGTTAACAAAATCGCGCGCCAGCGGCAGGTCACCCAGAAACGCGGCGGCAGCGGCAGAAAACGAAAGCTGCTGTGGTTCGTGCGTCAGCAGGTGCGGCGGAAGCTGGCGCAGCGTGTCCAGCGCGGCGCGTGCCTCTGCCAGATGTGCCGGGTCGCCGTCCAACTGGTAAGCAAGCACACAGCCCGCCGCGTATAACCCGCTGACGCTGGCATTGCGCAGACTGCCGCGCATCGTCCAGCCGTCGGCATCGGCAAACAGCGGCAGCAGGTAATGGGTGTTATGCGCCAGTTTGCGCCCGCCCGCCAGCGCCGCGAAAAAAGTCTGCCGCAGGTCGGCGTCGCCACTGAGGTGCGCCACCCAGGGCAGCTTGATCAGCACGTTTTCGTAGAAGTACCACGTATCCATGAACGTGTCGGTCTGCTGATAGGGATAGTGGTTGGACACATAATCATGCGGTTCGATAATCCGGTATGCCCGCACGGCGTCCAGCAGTCGCGCGATGGTCGCATCTGCCCCTGTGTCGCCCGTTTGCCCGCGCCAGTGCAGCAGCGGCAGCAGCACGTCAAGCTGCGTCATCAGCTCAAAGCTGTGCCCTTCGCCGCGCCCCACCGCCGAGCTGCCCAGCACATAGGCGCGCAGCCCGGTCACGCCGTTCGCCGTCACCCAGCACGCCGGGTCTTGCAGGTCTGCCAGTGTGCCGCGTGCCATCGCCGCCCAGCCCGGTGCATCCGCGCGCAAGGACGGCACGGGATCCAGCAGTGGGCTGACCTCCGCAAGCAGCGCTGTCTGTGCTTCCCACTCGGACGGAATAGCCTCAACGGGATACTGGCAGTACCAGAAGCGAAACTCGTGTGTGCCCGGCGCGAACGTGAACGCTGCCTGCGCAGGCAGCGGCAGCACCCCCAACCCGTAGCGCGGGGTCGGGCGGTACTGGATGACTTCACGGACAGCGAGTTCATAAAAGCGGTGCGGTGCCCAGCGCAGCGCGTCCGGCGGGCAGTAGCAGATCGTCACCTGCTGCTGCTCGTGGTCGTACAGGTATGCGGCGGGCAGATCATTGCCGCCCAAGCCCTGCTGGTTGGTCGTTGGGGCGCGCAGAATCGTCTGCCGCCAGGTGTGCGCCTGGCGATCATCGAGGTTATCCAGCCGTCCCAGCCAGACGACCATCGCCGGGCTGAAGCTGAGTTCGCGTGTGGTCGTCAGGCGCGTTTCGACCCATGTGCCGCCGTGCGCGGGCGTCAGGCGCGTTTCCCAGGTAAAGCCGTCCCCCGTCCCCGCTGCGCCAGTGCTGCTGGTCTGTACCTGCGCGCTCAGCGCGGCGAGCGCTTCCAGCGCAATGACCGGCTTTGTCGGTATGTCCATAAAATAAAGTTCCTGTATCTATGAAATTTCTTGACAATCTCTTAAAAATCCACTATAGTCTGAAAGTAAGAAAAACGCAAGCGCTTACGCAAAATAATCTTTCTGAAAGCATTACTTAAGATGTCGATTGTTGAAGAGATTGCCAGAGCACTAGGTGTTTCAGGCGCAACCGTCTCCCGCGCGCTCAATGACCGTCCCGGCGTGGGCAGCGAACTGCGTGAGCGCATCCTTGCCAAAGCGCGCGAACTGAACTACACCCCGACCCTGACGGCGCGCGGGCTGGCGACATCGCAGACCTTCAACATTGGGTTTTTCTTCTTGCAAAAGGCCGGGCTGCCCGGCAGTGTTGACCCCTTCTATACGGAAATCCTGCACAGTGCGCAGCAGGTCATCGCCCAGAGCGATTATCACGTCTCCTTTGAGACGCTGACCGCTGACGTACTCAACCGTCCCGCTGACTTTCGCTTCGTGCGTGAACGGCGTATTGACGCCATGATCCTCGCCGGTCCCGATATCCCGGCAGGCTTTATCACTGCCATGCTGAATACCAGACTGCCAGTGGTGCTGGTGGATAACCGGCTGGAGTTTTCGCCAGTGACCTGCGTCAACAGCGACGACGAAAGCGGGGCATACCGTGCCGCCATGCATCTGATTGAGCAGGGACACCAGGAGATTGGCGTCATCGCCGGACCAGCGGAGTGGTCCAGCACGATGCGGCGCATATGGGGCTACCAGCGGGCGCTGGTGGCACACGACCTCGACCTGCATGTGCTGCACATGGACGAAACCAGCATTGAGTCGGGTCGGCTGGCATACCACCAGCTTGGCGAACAAACCCCCGGCATCACCGCGATTTGCGCCGTCAACGACTCGATGGCAATCGGCGCGATTCGTGAGGCAAAAACACAGAGGAAGCGCGTCCCTGACGACCTGAGCATCGTCGGGTTTGACGATATTTCCTGGGCGGAACTGAATGATCCGCCGCTCACGACTGTCCGGATTCCGCGCCAGCAGATGGGGAAGGAAGCCGCGCACCGCATCTTGATGCTGCTTCGAGACCCCGACCTGCTGGCATCGGAAATCATAGTCCCGGTGACGATGGTGGAACGGCACTCCACCAGCCAGCCAAGGAGGTGAAAATTATATCAGCAATAGCGATAGAACATAGTTGCAGAACGACCAAAAACAACCACAGAGTTATTTGAAAGGATGCACAGATGAAACGCTTTACGACGTTTGTGATCCTGGCGGGGCTGCTGCTGCTGGCGTTGTCCTTCAGTGTAGTTCTGGCACAGGAGCCTGTCACGGTTCGCATTTCGACATGGGCAGGCGTGGATGAATCGGCTGAACTTCAGCAGCGGATTGACGTCATCAACGCCAGCCAGAGTGATTACCAGATCGTTCACGAGCCAATCCCCAGCGATTACTACACCCAGGTGCAGACACAAATCGCCGGGGGCACAGGCGCAGACCTGTACTGGATGGACCAGAACAATATGGCGCTGGCAGCGGATGGCGTGTTCATGGCGGTGGACGAGTGCGCCGTTGTCGCCGATGCCGAGCCGCAAACCGCTGGTGATCTGAACGACTACTATCCCGGCATTCTGGCGGTCAACCGCTTCGAAGAGCATGTCTACGGGCTGCCCTGGATTGCCCAGCCGGTGGTGCTGTACTTCAATCGCGGTCTGTTCGACGCAGCAGGGCTGGAATATCCGCAGGCTGGCTGGACCTGGAACGACTTCATGGACATGGCGCGTGCGCTGACGCTGGATACTGACGGCGATGGCAATACGGATCAGTGGGGCTTCACCAACAACGGGTGGCCGCCGCCGTTTATCTTCGTCTGGCAGGCTGGTGGCGAACTGATTAACGCAGACTTCACCGCCGCCCCGATTGACAGCCCGGAATTTGTCGAAGGCTTCGAGTTCTACCTCAACACTGCCTATAACCCCGAACTGTCGCCCAGCCGCGAAGTGATTGCCGAGCAGGGCTTTGGGGAAATGTTCAAGGCGGGCAGGATCGCTATGTTCATGGGCGGCGCGGCAGATGACCTTGACCGTGTGGAAGGGCTGGATGTCGGCGTGATTCATGTCCCGGCGCATCCTGAAACCGGCAGCATCACCACCTTCGCGTGGAACGCCAGCACGGTGATCAACGCCAACACGCAGAATCCCGAAGCCGCGTGCGCCGCGCTCGTCGCGCTGACCGAGGCAATCCAGAGCTGGAAGATCGTCTCGCCGCGCATTTCGCAGGGCACGGTGGAACACCTTGTCGCGTCTGAGCCGCGCAAAGCCGCCAGCGCCGAGGCGATCATCGCCGCCTCGCAGGATATGCGCGCTCTGCCGATCTTCGGCAACTATGCCGAGTTCGACGCCGTGTTCTGGTCGGAATTCTGGGGACCGCTGCTCAACGGCGAAACGGACCTGAGTGTGGCGGAACTCGCGGCAGAGGTGCGTCCCGACCTCGAAGCAACCCTTTCTGACTGACGACTCCTGACACAACCTGACTCTCGTGGCGGAGACCGGGCAACCCCGGTCTCCATCACACCGATCCGACAACCTGCATCCCTGAAATCACGGCAAGAGGAGACGTTTAGATGGATCTGAGCGTGCTGAACACCTATCTCCCCACGCTGATCCGTTATGTGCTGGTGGCGGCGGGGCTGGCGGCAGTCATGTATGCCGTTTACCGTATTCAACTGCGGCTGGGGGTGCGCCACGAAGCGGCAGCGGGGCGGGCGCTGGTGACACCGTGGGTGATCGGTTTTCTGGTCTTTAACGTGTTCACCATCGGCGCATCGCTGTATCTCAGCTTCACGGAATACAACCTGTTCCGCGCGCCGGAATGGATCGGCACGGAGAACTATCAGGAACTGTTTGACCTGTCGCTGGTGCCGCTGGAATCTGCCAGCCAGCGCAGTTCGCAGGCGCTTCCGCCGCGTTACGACGAAATCGTGCGTGTGACGCTTGGCGACGGTGGTTTTGTGCTGGGCGCGCGTGAGGAGGGCTTCTGGCGTTCACTGCGCCTGACGGTGCTCTACGCTGTGTTCACCGTGCCGCTGGGGCTGGCGGGGGCGCTGGGCGTGGCGATGCTGCTCAACCAGCGCGTGAAGTATGTCGGCTTCTGGCGTGTGCTGTATTACCTGCCTGCTGTGCTGCCTGCGGTGGCGACGGCGCTGCTCTGGCGCTGGATGTTTTCGCAAAGTGGGCTGGTCAACGCCCTGCTCAATCCCTTTCTGGGACTGGCGGGACTGGAGACGCCGCTGTGGCTGACCAATCCGGGGCTGTCGCCAGTGCTGTTCATCATCATCAGCCTGTGGGGCGTGTTCGGCGCGAATTCCGTGATTCTGCTGGCGGGCTTGAAGGGCATCCCCAAAGAACTCTACGAAGCGGCGGAGATTGACGGCGGGGGCGGCTGGGCAAAATTCCGCCATGTGACTATCCCCATGCTCAGCCCGGCGCTGTTCTACAACCTCGTCACCTCCACCATTGCCGCGCTGCAAGCGTTCGAGGTCGCAGCGTTTATCCCCACGCCCACCGACGCCGGGACGTTCCTCAACTGGCAGATTTATCAGGAAGCGTTCACCTTCCGCAACATGGGCATGGCGTCCGCGATGGCGTGGATCATGCTGCTGCTGATTATCGCGCTGACGCTGCTGATTTTCCGTTCGTCACAGGCGTGGGTCTTCTATGAAGGGGCGCGAGAGGAACGATAACCGATGACTGCTGTAACGCAATCCCGTGTTTTAACCGCGCAGGACCAGCCGCCATCGCAGCGGGGCTATCGCATCCGTCAGGCGATCATCTACGGGCTGCTGCTGTTTGGCGCGACGCTGGTGCTGGTGCCGTTCCTGTGGATGATCTCGACCTCACTGAAGACCCAGGATCAACTGTTCACCAGCCAGATTAACTTCATCCCCAATCCGGCAGTTCCGGGCAACTATATTGAAGTATGGAACCGCCTGTCGTCGATCAACCCGCAGATGACCTTCTGGCGTATTCTGGGTAATACGCTGTTCATCACCTTTCTGGCGATGTTCGGCGAAATCCTCAGCGCGTCGCTGGTGGCATATGGCTTCTCGCGTTTTCGCTGGCGTGGGCGCAATCTGCTCTTTGCGATCATGCTGGGGACGGTGATGATTCCCGGCATCGTCACCCGCGTGCCGGGCTTTCTGGTCTGGCGGCAGTTGGGGCTGCTGGATACCTATGATCCGCTGACGTGGCCCGCGCTGCTGGCGTGGGGACCGATCTTTGTGTTCCTGATGCGCCAGTTCTTCATGACCATCCCGCGCGAAATCGAAGAAGCGGCGATCATGGACGGCGCGAATACGCTGCAAATCTACTGGCATATCATGCTGCCGCTGATTCGCCCGATTCTGCTGGCGATTGCCGTGCTGTCCTTCCAGGGCAACTGGAACAACTTTCAGGGACCGCTGCTGTATATCAGCACGCCGGAGAAATTCCCGCTGGCGGTGGCGCTGCGCTTCTTCGACCAGTCACTGAGCAAGGAAGCGCCGCAGTGGCAGTACATGATGGCGATGGCGACGATGATGGCGACCCCCGTGCTGGTGATCTACTTTCTGGCACAAAAACAATTCCTCGACGGCATTAATGTCGGCGCGGTGAAAGGCTGATGCCCATGCTTGTCCGTCTTGGTCTGCTGCTGGTCGTGCTGCTGCTGTGCCTGAGCGCTGTGCAGGCGCAGGACGACGCCAACGCCGTGCCGGAACTGGTCAATCTGGCGCACCTGAATTACCTGACCGAGCCGGTAACGATTGCCGGGCGCGAGATGGCACTGGTGCATATCTACGCGGAGTATCCCGATTACACCTGGGTGGACGCTGCCAATGAGGGCATCAGCGCGGTGGACGACGTGGCGCGGGCGGCAGTGGTCTACCTGTGGGAATATGAGCGCACCGGTGACCCGGCGCTGCTGGATTATGCGCGGCGCTGTCTGGAATTTGTGCGTTACATGCAGGCGGAGGACGGTGAGTTTTATAACTTCGTCGTTGACCGCCTAGGGACGATTAACGAGCGCGGCAATACCAGCTACAAGAGCCTCGGCTGGTGGGCAATGCGCGGCTTGTGGGCGCTGGGCGAAGGCGTGCGCGTGTTTGACGCGGTAGATCCGGCATATGCCGACGAACTGGCGGCGGCGTACCTGCGCACCGAAGCGGCTGTCGCGGCGACGCTGAACAACTACGGCGAAACAATCGCCCTGCACGGCTTCGATATTCCGGCATGGATTCCCACCAGTGAAGCGACGATTGCCAGCATTGGGCTGCTGGGCATGAGCGCCTACTATCAGGCGCGCCCCAACCCGGCGACGGCAGAGGCGATCACGCGCATCGCGGACGGTATCGCGGCGTACCGGCTGGGCACGCACAGCGAATATCCGTTTGGCATGCATCCTGCGCGGGCAAATGCGCCGGGCTTCTGGCACAACTGGGGCGCGCACATGCCGCACGCGCTGGTTATGGCGGGCATGGCGCTGGACCGGCAGGACTGGATCGACTCGGCGGCGGCAGAAGCGAACTCATTTTTGCTGCGCCAGCTTGCCTTTGAACCCTTCCGGCATATCGGCGTGGTGCCCTACCGGCTGGAACAGATCGCCTACGGCACAAACATGCTCGTGCAAACGTATGTCGCCCTGTACCATGCGACGGGCGAAGAACGTTACGCCCAACTGGCGGGGCTGGCGGGAAGCTGGTATTTCGGCAGTAACATCGCGGGCGTGCCGATGTACGATCCCGAAACGGGGCGCACCTACGACGGCATCAACGGTCCGGTAAGCTGGCGGGTCAACCGCAATTCCGGCGCGGAGTCAACCATCGAAGGGCTGCTGAGCATGAGCGCGCTGTCCGGGCTGCCGGTGTCGGCGCAGGCGTTCCTGTTCGCCCAGACGCTCGATGACACCCTGCCGGTGATCCTGCAAGCAGAGGATGGCGAACGGGTGGTAGGCACGCCCACCTACTACGCCGGGAACTGGACCGGCGAAGGCTATATCAGCGCGGGGCGCTATGTGGGGCTGGGCGAAGGGCAGCGCATGCGGCTGACCTTCACGCTGGATGCTGAACAGGCGGACGAGTATCTGATCTATGCCGCGCATGTGCGCCAGGCGGCAAACAGCAGCGCCTTCCTGATTCCACGTGCCGAGACAGTGCCGGTGATTGACGGCGACGGCAGCGACTGGCAGGCGAACGCGCTGACGCTGGAAGCCAACAGTGCGCGCCAGCTTTTGCGCGGCGGGGGCTTGTGGCGCGGCGCAGACGTAGACAGCCATACCGTCCGGCTGCTGTGGGACGACACGACGCTCTACCTGCTGGCGACGGTGCGCGACCCGCAGCATGTGCAGGAATTCACCGTCAGCGGCGTGTGGCAGGGCGATGCCCTGTGGCTCTACTTCACCGCCGGTGGCGACTCGCGGCGGCTGTCCGCCAAGCTGACGCTGGCACAGACACCGCAGGGCGCGCAGGTCTGGGACTGGCTGGGCACGGGCTTT
>DAOTWP010000138.1:0-20243 GCA_034435675.1 Anaerolineae bacterium | reverse complement strand
GGTCTCAGACCCGCCCCTACGCAACGGTGGCAGAGTTTTCAGACAGCCTCGCATCGTTATGAACAATGGGATCAATCCCATTTGTTGGCAATCTGATTGATTTTTCCATAAGTGTGGTGCAGGTCATACGCCTTATTCAATGCCACACATGCCCTCGAAGGCGAGTCAATACTGCGGCGTACCATCCGGATGTATGAAACCCACGACAAGGATGATGTTGGCAAACAACCGCTGGTCGCCGCTGACAATCACCACAGAAGTTCTGTGGTCTTGAGCCAGCGCATAAAAATCGTCGCGTTTCAATGCACTCAATTCGGTTCGATCCGGCAGCAATCGCCGGAAATCCTGGACGATATCAGGATTCTCGCCAGCATCGGTCAGCATGGAATATGCCTGTTCAACGGGGACGGCGCTCAAGATACCTTCCATGATCTCGGTGACCAGCAGTTTTCCTGGCATAAAATTGAGAAAGATTCGCGTCGCGGATTCTGATGAGAGCACATCGGCAGCGTAGTTAGAGTCTGTTATCAGGAGCCGCGAACCATGTCCGGTACGCGCCAGGGCATGGATGACCTCTGGCTGGGTGATTTTAGACTTCAGCACAGTCAAGTTCCTATCTGCAGGCAAACGCACGTCCTGCCGGGTGTCAAAGCATTAGGCGCGCTCATAGCTGTTTTCCAGCAGCGTATAAATCTCGTCCCGACTAGCAATACGTGGATTATTCGAATAATCGGGAAGAACCCGGCTGTTGTCTGCGATTGCTACGACATCCTCGGGTGTAACCCCCAGCCCCTTAAGGCTTAGCCACAGGTTGATCCGTTTTAAGAACTGATCTATCTCCTCGCAGGATCGCTCAGCGGCTGCCATGTCACTGACGTTTGCCAGTGCGGTATTGAAGATTCGCCCAACACGCGCGAACTTCTCAACGGCGGAAGCATAGGTGAACCGTGTGAACTCCGGGTAGACGACAGCCAGCGCTTCGCCATGGGCGACCTGCGGGCACTGACCACTGATCGTCATGCCGATGCCATGCGGCAGCGTGACGCCAGCATTGGCAATGCAAAGCCCTGCGAGCGTATCCGCCCAAGCCATGGCTTCGCGTGCCTGTTTGTTGGCACCATCTGCGACCGCGGCAGGCAGGTTCTCGACGACGAGGCGCATCGCCTCCAACGCCAGCACATCGGTGTAGGGTGTGCCGTTAATGTGAATATAGCTCTCAAAGGCGTGGGTGAATGCGTCGAAACCGGTACAGGCAGTCACATGAGCCGGCAGCGTCGCAACGAGTTCAGGATCAACGATGCAGACCCTGGGATAAAGCAGGGCGTTGTATAGCGCTGACTTTGTCTTGCTGGCGGTTTCAGTCACCACCGCGACCTGAGTGACCTGTGAACCTGTGCCAGATGTTGTCGAGACGGCAACAATTGGAAGTGTCTTTTCGGTTGGCTGGGACTTGAAGAAGAGATAATCCCACGCGGAACCCGGATGCGTTGCCTCAACCGCGATTGCCTTAGCGGTATCCATGCTTGATCCGCCGCCAACACCTAATACCACGTCAGCAGCGAAGGATTTCGCCATATCTGCACCTTCACTGACGCACACCGTCGTGGGGTTGGGCACAACGGCGTTGAAGTGCTCTACCGCTATGCCACCTGCCTCTAGCAGCGTGCGAACATGCACGTACAGCGGGTTCAATGCCGGAGTCGGCGCGGTGACCAGCAGACAGCGTTTACCAAAGCGGCTGACAACTTCCCCGACCTCTTGAATACGCCCTGCACCAAAACGAATCTCTGTTGATTGATAATAAACGAACGGTCTCATTGCATCTCCCGTGTCTGCGAATTGACAGTCTCCGCACCGCTGCATCAACTGAGTTCAATCATCACTTTCAGGTAGTTGCCACCGGATTCCTCAATGGCGTGATACGCTTTGAGGTAATCTTCAAACGGATAGCGGTGGGTAATCATGGCATCTAAGTGCATCTTTTCGCCGGCGACCAGTTCGATTGCGCGTTCGTAGTCTTCTTTCTGGTACATCAGGGTGCCAACCAGACTCAACTCACGGTCCTGCACCAGACCCAGATCAACCCGTGGCTTTTCCCCAAAGACCCCGACGACAACAATCGTGGTACCCTTGCGGGCAGCCTGCACAGCCTCGGTGATCGTCGCCTCGACACCGACACATTCCAGAATGAGATCGGCTTTCTCGGATCCGAAATGCGCTGCAACTGCCTTCGCAAGGTCTTCCTGCGCCGTATTGACGGCGAACTCGATCCCACACGCGCGCGCTTTTTCCAGTTTATAAGGGCTGACATCGGTAATCATGACCGCCTTTGCACCCATCGCGCTGGCAACCTGGGCGCAAAGATTGCCGATTGGACCCGCCCCCAGCACGAGCACGCGCTTGCCCTGTGCGCCGCCGCCGCGCGCCAGGGCATGCACAACCACAGCGATCGGCTCAATCATCGCTGCATGATCCAGGGACATACTTTCCGGCAGTTTCATGACATTCCACTCTGGCAGGACAAAATACTCCTGCGCCGCCCCGCCTGTCTGGAAACCCATCACCTTCAACGACTCGCAGATGTGGTACATACCATGGCGGCAGGGATAACACTCCCCACAGGTCACCTGGGGCATGAAGGTGATCTTGTCGCCCACTTTCACACTGGTGACGCTGCCCCCAACGGCTGCGACAACCCCACCGACTTCATGTCCCTGAACGACGGGAAAACTGGTATAGGGGTGTTTGCCATGATAGACATGGATGTCTGACCCGCAGACCCCAATCCGCCGGGTTTGCATCAGGACTTCATTTGCGCCGGGAACAGGCTTGTCGATGGTGTTGAATTCGATTTTGCCCGGCGCGGTCATGATGGCTTGTTTCATTGCCAATTCACCTTTCCAACAAAGCTTAATTTGCACGCCAGCGCTTCAATACTTCGCCCAGGAAGATCGACGCGAGTAACATGGCGCCAACCACAATATCCTGCCAGTAGGTTGAAATGCCGGACATGGCGAACGCGTTGTAAATCATTGCAATGAAGAGAACACCGAGCATCGACCCCAGAATAGATCCCTTACCGCCGTTTAGGTCGGCACCGCCAATAACGACTGCGGTGATCACACGCAGCTCAAGGTTTTGGCCATAGCTGTTGCTGGCTGCATTAAACTGCGACGCGACGATGATTCCGGCTATCGCTGCCAGCGACGCGCTGAGCATATAGACGAAATAGAGGTAACGCTCGACCTTCACACCGGACATTCGGGCGGAGCGCCGATTGCCACCGATGAAGTAAGCCAGCTTCCAGAAACGGTGGTTGCCGAGGGCGTAGCCGATCAGGAGTGCCAGCGCCAGCCAGATGAAAATGGAATAGCGCAGCGTGAATGAACCGAAGTCAATGACCCCCTGACCGATGACCTCAAATTCCTCTGGAAAACCAGATACAGGCGAACCACCCGTGATGATGATGTTGACCCCACGCAGAATCAGCAGCACCGCCAGTGTGGCTATAAAGGGATGGACGCGAAACGTGTTGGTCATGAACGCATTAACTGCCCCGACGGCTGCTGCCGCCAGCAAGGTCAACACAATCGCGATCGGAATGGCGACACCGGCGAGCAGCAGCATTCCGACCAGGATGGCAGCGAAAGGGTAGATGCCAGCAACAGAAAGGTCGATGCCAGCAGTGATGATGACAAGCGTCATGCCGAGGGCGATAATCGCCTCAGGCAGAAAATTTACAAACATCACGCTGATGTTTGGCGCGGTCAAAAAAACCGGGAAATTGAGCTGCACCAATAACGCGAAAACGACGATAACCAGTGCCAGCCCACCGATTTGCAGGTTCTGAACCGAAGTGCGCTTGAGGAAATTCGTTTCTTCGGATCGCGTTGTTTTTAGTGACTGCGTATTGTCCGCCATGTTACGTCTCCATATTCACCATTACCGTATGGCATGGCGCATCACTTCTTCTTGCGAGATGTCATCACCGGACAAGATCGTGGTGATTTTGCCTTCTCGAAAAACCGCGACTCGATCACTCAAGCCCACGACTTCCGGCAATTCCGAAGAAATCAGGATGACCCCGATGCCGCTGTCTGCCAGCTCACGGAGCACCTGATGAATCTTCGCCTTTGCCCCCACGTCTACCCCGCGTGTGGGTTCATCGGCAATCAGGACCTTGGGTTTGGCGCTCAAACATTTCGCGAGGAGTGATTTTTGCTGGTTACCACCGCTAAGGTTCAGCACCGTGATACGGTCGTCCTGTGGACGGATGTCCACCAGGTCCACAAAATCGTGAGACTGCCCCGCGACTGCCTTGTGATCGACCCTGCCAACACGATCCGTGAACTGCCCCAGTGATGCCGCAACAATGTTTTCGCGCAGCAGCATGGGCAAAAAGAGGCCCATTGTCTTGCGATCTTCGGTCAGGTAGACAATGCCATGCGCGATCGCCTGACGCGGAGTGGTGACCCGTATCGGGTTTCCCTCAAGGAGTATCGTGCCCGCGCTGTAGGGGTCTGCCCCGAATATCGCCCGGGCGACTTCTGTGCGCCCCGCACCCACCAGACCAGCAAAGCCAAGAATCTCCCCGCGGCGCAGCGTCAGTGAAATATCCTCAAACACGGGCGGGTTACTCAGTTCTTTGACCTCAAGGATCACGTTATCGTTTGCAGCACCTTTATCGGGGTACAGATCGGCGATGCTGCGCCCGACCATAAGCCGGATGACCTCATGCTGGGTGCTGGATCCTGGTGTGACCTGCCCCACCATTTGTCCGTCACGGAGCACAGAGACCTTGTCCGCGATGCGAAATACCTCGCTGAGTTTGTGCGAGATAAACACAATCGCAACGCCTTGCTGCTTAAGATCGGCGATAATCGAGTACAGGCGGTCAACCTCAGTTTCAGACAGCGCTGAGGTTGGCTCATCCATAATAATGACCTTGGCATCGAAAGAAATCGCTTTGGCAATTTCAATGATTTGTTGAATCGCTACACTGTAGTTGCCGACGAGTTCAGTGGGCGAGATATCGACACCAATGCGCTCAAACAAGGCTCTGGCATTTTGGTTGAGTTGCTTCCAGTTAATGAACCCGAAGCCTCGTGTCGCTTCGCGCCGGACGAATATATTCTGGGCGACGGTCATGTTGGGTGTTAGGCTAAGTTCCTGAAAAACGACGCTGATGCCCATCTGGCGCGCCTGCCATGGATCGTTGATCGCGATCGGGACACCATTTAACAGGACTTCGCCTGAATCGCGCTTGTGAATGCCGCCGACGATATTCATCAGCGTGGATTTGCCAGCCCCGTTTTCACCCACCAGCGCGTGAACTTCGCTTGCATCTACGCTAAATGACACGTCCTTGAGGACGCGATGTGTGCCGAAGGACTTATTGATCTGCCTGACTTCCAGGACCGGAGCCATGGGTTACTCCCTCGCTTCTTTGCGACGACGATAAGCGTCAATCGTGATGGCGACGACCAGGATGGACCCCATAATGACGTTTTGCCAGTTCGGCGAGCCTTGCAGCAGCACGAAGCCGTTGTTGATCAAAGCCAGCAAAAGCACCGCAAGCGTTGTACCCCAGATGCTGCCAGAACCGCCGCGCAAGCTGGCACCGCCGATCACTGCGGCTGCAATCGCCCTGAGTTCAGCTCCCAACCCAAACTGGAAAAATCCCATGGAAAGACGTGAGGTCATAAAGATCGCGGCTATACCTGCCATCACACTGCAAAACACATAACCCGCTAGCGTAATTCGCGCCACGCGGATTCCGGACAAACGCGCCGCTTCGGGATTCGTGCCAATATAGAACGCTTCTTTGAGGGGGCGCCAGTTGCGCAGCAGATAGCTCAGGATCAAGACGACAATGAATGCAAAGTACACCATGTAGGGGATGTCGAACAGCCTACCCTGCCCGATTTCCTTGAAGGCGTCGGGCAGACCAGACACGAAGTAACCTGAGGTGAGTACAGTCGCGATGCCGCGTGCGATCGACATCATGCCCAGCGTGACGATGAAGGGGGCTATCTTCAGATAGGCGATGAAAAACCCGTTTACAGCGCCACAGAGGGCAGAAACACTGATTCCGCCCGCAATCGCCAGGGGGATGCCCACGCCAGCTTGCAGCAGCAGGGTCGTGATAACCGCCGTCAGCCCGAGAATGCTGCCAACAGAGAGATCGATACCCCACAGCAACAAAACGATCGTCATGCCTAACGCCATGAGCAGATCGTAGGTCATTCCCGTCACAACAAAGGTGAGATTGCGGTTGGAAAGAAAAGCCGGTGTAAGCAAGGACAGAATTACGGAAATTACCAGTATCAACAAGGCAAGTATTACGGTGCGCTCCCGTAAAAGGTTGCCGAGCGACACTTCGATCGTTCGTGGCGTTCCAGGCTTGGAAATGGATTGTGACGGCTCTGCCATGCGGATTCCTGTAAGAACTCTACTAAACCCATCTTTTCAATCATGAACCAAACCTGCAAGCACGGCAGCAGCGCGTGTAATGCTCTGTGCTATAATGCGGCTTGCAGGTTTGGAAGGGACGGAGGCGTAGTTATTCTGGCCTAGAGCGCTATGCCTCCCCAACCTGCTCCTACTCGAAAGATGGTGGGTTCAGGAATGGTGCGATATCGTCTGGTCCCAGGATCTGGACGCCGGTATCAACGAGCGTCGGATACGGACCAAAACCTGTTCCTGCGGTAACCCCGGTTTCATGGCGCGCACCATAGGCAATCATCATGCCCATGTAGCCCATCAGGTACGGATTTTGACCAACTGTTGCACGGATTTCGCCGTTCTGGATTAGCTCAAGCACTGGCAGCCCAAAGTCAAAACCCATGATGTCGATTTCACCGACCAAGCCCAGGTTGCGGACGGCAGCCGCGGCGCCGGGACCAGGATTACCGTGCGCTGCAAAGATCACGTTGATCGTTGGATTCGCCTGGAGCATAGCCGTGATGGCTGTTTCAGCGCCGTCAACACGACCTTCGTCGTTAACGATCTGAACGATCTGTGCGCCGGGAGCAGCTTCCAGCAGGCAGTCCTCGAAGCCTTCGACGCGGCGTGCCAGATGGTCAGGACCCGGGAAGGTCGAAAT
Organism: Anaerolineae bacterium; assembly: GCA_034435675.1. Taxonomy (GTDB): domain Bacteria; phylum Chloroflexota; class Anaerolineae; order Aggregatilineales; family Phototrophicaceae; genus DAOTWP01. The sequence continues at coordinate 13,138 of DAOTWP010000138.1, read as the reverse complement.
TCCGACCCGCGCGGCGTCGCCATGCCATTCCGCAACTGCTTGACCAGCGCGGCAGCCGGCGTTGTAGTTGTTGGTCCCTACAAAAGCCAGACGATCACTGCCGGGTGCATCGGAGTCGAACAGGACAACCGGGATCCCCGCTGCAATTGCACTGTCAATGGAAGCGTTCATGGTTTCGGCATCACCAGCCGTAGCCAGGATTCCGTCAACGCCGCGCGCAGTGAGCTGTTCTATCTCGCGTGCTTCCAATGAGGCATCCCATTCTGCGGGTCCGAGCAATTGGACCTGGACATTTGGTCCAAGCCGTGCGGCAGCATCAACCATACCGGCATACGCCCAGTTGAAGAATTCCGATCCCTTCAGGAAGACGACCATCGCATAGATTTCTGGTTCGTCCTGTGCCATTGATGGCGCAATCGTCCCGACAAGTAACAACGCCAACAGAACAATTACGAGTATGCGTGACAGCTTCATATTTTGATTCCTCCCTAATTCAACAATCTCAGTTATTTGTGAAACATGACGCTCGCTTTTTCTTTTGCTGGCTGCACCTCCCTACTTGCCTGCGGTCAATCTCTAGAACGCGCATCGCCACCTGACGTGCCAACACGTTTCTATTCAGCTTCGGGCGTGGGTTTCGAGCCACACGACTCGCGGATTACCAGCTCACAATCCAGAACCACACGCTTTGGTTCAAGGGGTTTGCCTTTGATCATCGCCAATGCCATTTCGGCAGCGGTCTTCCCCAATAGACCTACGGGTTGGCGGATTACCGTCAGGGGCGGCGACGATACGGCTGCCCAGGGATGATCGTCGAATCCAACTATGGCAATATCCTGAGGAACGCTCAATCCCAGTCGTCTAAAGCACCTAAGTGCTCCCAGACTCAGGAAGTTATTGTTGATGACAAGCGCAGCGGGTCTGTTGGCTAGCGACAGGATCTGAGATGCCGCTTCGCAGCCGGCGTCAACAGACAGTTCTGAATATACAATCCATTCGTCCCGAATAGGCATGCCATAACTCGTGAGAGCGTCCTTGTAGCCCTGGAGACGTTCGCGCATGGAGGAAAGGCGCTGGAATCCAGCCAGAATGCCGATGTGTTCGTAACCATTCCGTATCAGATGCTCGGTGCCCATGTAGACACCTGCGTAGTTATTGGCGCCAACATAGGCGTCGTCACCAAATTCATCAAACATCCGATCAAGGAATACGATGGGGATGTTCTTGAGATTCGTAATCATCAGCTCATCCCAGTTCTGGCTGGTAGCGGCGGCGATGATGGCATCAACCTGCTGGCTGGTCAGAAGTTCGAGATAGGCTCTTTCACGCTCAAGCTGTTCATCGGTGTTGCAGACAATGAGGCTGTAATTCTCTACGTCAAGAATGTTTTCGATCGATCTTATCAGTTCGCCGAAGTAATGGTTGGTGATGTCTGAGACGATAACGCCCACCGTGTGGGTTTTTTTAGTGGTCAGGCTTTGCGCAATCTTGCTGGGGCTGTAATTCAGCTGACTAATTGCTTGCAGGACGCGGTCCTTGGTTTCGGTTTCAACAAAGCGGGTGTCGTTGATAACATGCGAAACAGTGGACTTCGATACACCAGCTAGTTTGGCAACATCAGAAATCGTTGCGCGGCTCATAAAAACTTTTTCCTGAGAACCACTAATTGAGCACATTGTATCACAAGAAAACCGGTTTCGCAACCGGTTTTCTGAGAATTATGGTACATTTCAAAACTCTTTGGGGGCGCAAAAAGAGTGCTTCTGAGGCAGCTACCTGGACGGGGCAATTCGCATGGCGCCGAAACAGCGTAGACGCCCCGGCGGGGGCTGTGTGCACACGCTGGCGATGACGTAAATCACGCAGGGCGAGGCAGGGCAGGCTGCGCGCCTCGCCCGCGCGAACGGTTATCTGAATGTGTCTGCTGCACCGCACCAGCATATTCCGGCTGCCGCCCGCCGCTGCGCTGAAGCTGCGTATGTGCGGGGTGCGCCGGTTACCCACCCTGCGAAATCAGCAGCCCGACAATGATCGCCGTTGTCGCCGCTGCGATGACAATCAGCCCGGCAAACATGAACAACTGGCGCACCTGCCCCTGTACCGATGTCTTGTGCTCTGTGGATTTCTGCTGCTCACCCATCGTATCGCTGCCTCCTGAAACGCTCTGTGGTAGAGACTGTAATTGTAATCCAATGACCGCAGGCTTTCAAAACGTCCAGCGTCCCGCCGTGATCGTCAGCATGCGCCCGTCCGGCTGTGACAGCCGCATCCCGCCGCCATCCAGCACCGTCAGCACTGCCGTATAGCCCTGTTCCATGCTGGTTGCATTGCCCAGCGCATCGCGCACATAAGCCACGTTGCCCCACACACGTCCAAAGCCGTTGATTGGGCGGACAAAGCCCGGCGGCACATCATAGGGGTTGTCCGGCAGCCCGCCATAACTTGCCAGCGGGAAACTGTAGACCTGCCCGTTGTTGACAAAGGCGAGGATTTCACCCGTGTCGCTGCGCCAGAACATGAATCCGCGTTCGTAATACTGCCATGCCGCGTACACATTGATCGTCCCATCGTATGGCGTGGGCTGTGGACCGCGCGTGATATAAATCGGCTGCGACTGGATGACGCGGGTGTATTCCGCTCGCGGGTGCGAGTAGAGCCGGTTCGCGCCAGTGACGACCACGCTGATTTGCTGCGACACTTCCGGCGGCATCACCAGCGGCATCATCCCGTTCAGCGGCAGGTTGTCGTACATTGCCAGCAACCCCCATGTGCTGCTGTCGAACACTTCCAGGATGACAAAATCCACGCCGCGCAGCGCCCAGAACACATCAAACCCGCCGTTCGGTTCGATGACGTTGCGGCTGACAGTGAAGGTGTCAATGCTGGCGGGCACAGGGAGCGTTGGCGCTAGGCTCGGCTGTGGGGGCGGGGCGGGATTGCCGCTGGTATACGTCCAGGTGCCGTTGGGGTTGATCTGGATCACGTAGGGCGGGTCAACATTATAGAGCAGCACCGTGCTGCGGTTGACAATCTGCACTTGCAGCCCGAAGCCAAACTCCACCCCGATCGCATTGCCCAGCAGCGCGCGCACCAGCGGGTAATTGCCCCAGACTTTGCCGAAGCCGTTGATCGGGCGGTAGTACCCGGCGGGCACGTTGTAGATTGGGTTATCGGGCAGGCTGCTGTAGGTGCGCGCGGCAAAGCTGAGCGCAATGCCGCTGCTGGAAATCACATAGATCGTGCTGTTGTCTGAGCGCCAGATCATTGTGCCGTACTGGAAGCGCTGCCATGTGGCGCGCACGTTGAACGGTCCCTGCGCCAGCGCGGGCGCGGTGACTGCCAGCAGCAGCCCGGCGCAGAGCAGCATAAGCAGAAGTTTGGTCCAATGCCGTTTCATAGTTTGTGTGCCTCCCTGTTTGTGTTTGAGCAGCAAGGGACAAGGAGCAGGGAGGAAGTGAACGGGCGGTCATATCGTCACAACCGTCCCCGCTGTTCCTCGCTGTCCTGTGCCTTCTGCCTGCGTTGTCCTTTAGCGATAAAGACACAGTTCGCGCGCGGTAGGATTCGGGGTGCTGGTGTACGCCAGCCTGACGCCTGCCCTACGCTTGCCCGGCGGGAGTGGCGGCACAGATCGCGTGCGACAGTTCAAAACACCTGTTCTTGCCCGGCGACAACTATGTTACAATCGCAGCCGTTCCAGAAAACCAGCGGGAAAAGGACAGCGCGAATGTCAGCATTACTGGATGGCATGAACCCCCGGCAGGCGGCGGCAATCAGTGCGGGCACGGGTCCGGTGCTGGTGCTGGCAGGACCAGGCAGCGGCAAAACGCGCGTGCTGACGCATCGCATCGCCTATCTGATTGACGAACAGCGCGTGCCGCCGCACCAACTGCTCGCGGTGACCTTCACCAACAAAGCCGCCGCCGAAATGCGCGGGCGCGTGGATCGCCTGCTCAACGGGCGGCTGCACGGGCTGCGTATCGGCACGTTTCACAGCATCTGCGCGCGGCTGCTGCGCCGCGAGGCAGACAGCCTGCCCTACAGCGCAGATTTCCTGATCTTCGACACGGACGACCAGATGACCGTTGTCGAACAGACGCTGCGCGAACTGAATATCGACAGCAAGCGCCACAGCCCGCGCGCCGTGCTGAGCGCTATTTCCAGCGCCAAGAACGAGCTGGTTGGACCGAAAGAGTACGTCGGCTATGACTATTTTGGCGAGGTCGTCGCCCGCGCCTACCCGCGGTATCAGGAAATTCTGCTGGATAACAACGCGATGGACTTCGACGATTTGCTGATGCAGATGGTGCTGCTGCTGCGCGGCGATGCCCACGTGCGCGACAAATACCAGCGCCTGTTTGAATATGTGCTGGTGGACGAGTTTCAGGATACCAACAGCGCCCAGTACGAACTGGTGCGGCTGATGGGCGCGCCGCAGCAGAACGTCTTCGCCGTTGGGGATGAAGACCAGGCGATTTATGCCTTTCGCGGCGCGGATTACCGCAATGTGCTGCGCTTCCGCGAGGATTACCCCGACGCGCAGGTGATCCTGCTGGAGCAGAATTACCGTTCGCCGCAGGTGGTGCTGGACGCCGCCCGCGCCGTGATTGACCAGAACCCGCACCGCACGCCTAAGGCGCTGTTCACCACGCGCAAGGACGGCGTTCGCTTGAGCATCTACGAGGCATACAGCGAGGAATACGAGGCGGATTACATCATTGATCAGATCGAGTCACTGCGCAAACGCCAGAAGCACGAGTACCGCGATTTTGCCGTGATGTACCGCACCAATGTGCAGTCGCGGGCGCTGGAAGACCGCTTCATCAAACGCGGCGTGCCGTACAAACTGGTCGGCGGCGTGGGCTTTTACAAGCGCATCGAAGTGCGCGACATGCTGGCGTTCCTGCGGCTGATTCACAATCCCAACGACTCGGTCAGTTTCACGCGGATTATCAACGTGCCCAAGCGCGGCATCGGCAAAAAGTCCTTGCAGGATTTTCAGGGTTGGGCGGCGCGCAATGAACTGCCCTATGGCGCGGCGCTGCAGCGCATGGTCGAAGGCGAACCATCGCCGCTGACCGGGCGCGCGGCGGCACAGTTCATCGAGTTCGGCAGGCTGCTGGCGCGCTGGCGCGAGATTGCCGCAAAGGGCGATCTGCTCGAACTGTATGAGGATGTCGTCAGCACGCTGGGCTATTCGCTCTATTTGCAGGAGATCAGCGACTCGATTGAACAGATGCGCGAGCGCGAGGACAACATGGCGGAACTGCACGGCATTCTGGAACGCAGCCGCGAGGTGCCGCTGGGCGAATTTCTGGCGGAGATTGCGCTGGTGGCAGATGTGGACACGCTCAAGGATGATGTCGAAGCGGTAACGCTGCTGACGCTGCACGCGGCGAAAGGGCTGGAATACCCGGTGGTGTTCATCGCCGGGCTGGAAGAAGGCTTGCTGCCGCACATGCGCGCGCTGGACGAACCCGACGGCATGAGCGAGGAACGGCGGCTGCTCTACGTGGGCATCACCCGCGCGATGGAACAGTTGTACCTGACCTATGCTTTCCGGCGGCAGATGTGGGGGCGCAGCGAGGCGAAAGACCCTTCGCGCTTCCTGTTCGACATCCCCGGCGACCTGACGGACGGGCTGCCCACCGCCCTGCAGGGCAAAGGCAGGGGCGCGGGCGCGGCGGCACGTACACTTGCCGAGACGCGCTGGGACAGCCCCGCCACAAAAAAGACCCCGCCGTGGGAGCATCCACTGGATCGTTGGCTGCGCGAACGCGAGCAGGCAGCCGCTGACGACACCGACACGCCCGACGCGCCACCTGACCCCGCGCAGCGCGAGAAGGCGGCAAAACTGCGTGCGAAGATTCGCGCATTTGGCGCGGACGCCGAGACCGGCACGCCGCTGAAGTACCGCACGGGTATGCGCGTGAAGCACAGCAAATATGGCATGGGCAAGGTAATCAGCAGCCTGCGCAGCGGCGATGACGAAGAAGTGACCGTGCTGTTTGACGACAAGAAAGCCGGGCTGAAAAAGCTGCTCGCCAGCTATGGCGGGCTGACGATTGTGGAGTAAACGGGACAACGGGGAGCAAGGAATAACCTTAGAGCCTATCCATGAACCGTCTTGCTGAACAAGGGGATTAATCCCCTTGTCCGGGTTTACGGATAGATACTTAACCCGCAGTCCCCTGTGTCCTGCGCGCCGCTGTGGTTTTGAATGCAGTGCGCCTCTGCACCCTGCTGTGCTGCCATTTCCGCATGCACCCCGCCGCTGCTGCCCGTTGCCGCGGCGCGGGGCGCGGGCTACAATCCGACTCTGCTTGTAAACAAGCTGCTTGTAAGCATGAAGGATTGTTGTGTTATGCGAAAACTGCTGCTGTTTGCGCTTCTGGTTGCACTGCTGTTCGTCCTTGCCCCGCTGGCTGCCGCGCCTGTCGCACAGGCTCAGGCAGACCCGCTGCCTGTTGGGGCGGCGCACTGGTGGGATGGGCGGGTGTTTTACGAGATTTTTGTCCGCAGCTTTTACGACAGCGATGGCGACGGCATCGGCGATTTCCGGGGTGTGCTTCAAAAGCTGGATTACCTGAATGACGGCGACCCTGCCACCACCGATGATCTGGGCATTACGGGCATCTGGCTGATGCCGATCAACCCCTCGCCCAGCTATCACGGTTACGATGTCACCGATTACCGGGACGTGAATCCACAGTATGGCACGCTGGACGATTTCCGCGAACTGCTTGCCGAAGCAGACCGGCGCGGGATCGCCGTGATTATGGATCTGGTGCTGAATCATACGTCGGTGCAGCATCCCTGGTTTATTGCTTCTGCCCAGGGCGACCCGGCATATGCCGACTGGTACGTGTGGCGCGACACTGACCCCAACACGCCTGGACCGTGGGGGCAGGATGTGTGGCATGCACGCGGCGGGCGCTTTTACTACGGTGTGTTCTGGGATGGCATGCCCGACCTGAATTACGCCAATCCTGCCGTCACTGCCGAGATGTACGATGTGGCACGCTTCTGGCTGGAAGATGTGGGTGTGGATGGCTTCCGGCTGGACGCGATCATGTATGTTGTCGAAGAAGGCAATCAACTGCGCAATGCACCGGGCACAGTGGCGTGGATGGAGGGGTTCAACGCACACGTCAAGCGCATCAACCCTGACGCGCTACTGGTGGGCGAAGTGTGGACATCGAGCCGGATTGTCTCGCGTTATGTCCCGGCGGCGGTGGACATCGCCTTCGAGTTTGATCTGGCGCTGGGGCTGCTGGACAGTGCGCGCGATGGCAGCACCGCGCCGCTGACCTTCCCGCTGCGGCAGACGGGCGAGCTTTATCCGCCGGGGCAGTTCGCGCCGTTTTTGACCAATCATGACCAGTCGCGGGTGATGACCGAACTGCTGGGTGATGTGGGCAAGGCGCGGGCTGCTGCCGCGCTGCTGCTGACCATGCCGGGGGTGCCGTTTCTGTATTATGGCGAAGAGATCGGTCTGGGCGGGCAGCGTCCGCCGGACGAGCAGGTGCGCACGCCGATGCAGTGGGACGGCACAGACACCGCCGGGTTCACGCGCGGGCGGCGTCCCTGGCAGCCGTTTTCGCGCAATCCGTTACAGCCTGCGGATGCGAATGTTGCCGCGCAGGCAGCGCACCCGGACTCGCTGCTGAGCTGGTATCGCCAGTTGATACACCTGCGCAGCGGTTCGCCCGCGCTGCGCTACGGCACGCTGATTCCGGTGGATACGGGGGGCAATGCCGGGCTGTATGCGGCGGTGCGCCAGACAGCGGAGCAGACGGTGCTGGTGCTGGTCAACCTGACCGGCGAACCACTGAGCAATTATGCGCTGACGCTGGACACGGACATCGGGCTGAGCGGCAGTGCGGCACTGGCGTTGTTCGGCGCGGCGGATCCGCTGCGGGCGCCGTCGTGGAGCGGCGGCAGCTTCGCGGCGTATCGCCCGGTGACGAGCATTCCGGCATTCGGCATGGTGGTGATCGAACTGCGCTGAACCGCGCAATCCAGAGGGGCATGCCGCTGCTGCCTGCCCCCTGCCAGCGCAGGGCAACGGTGGTTGACAGGCGCTGGGCGCGGCGGCGTGGCATAACGGCTACCGGGTGCTGGCGGCGCACCTGAAGTAAGCCCACGCCGCTGGGCGTGGAACTGCACGTGCGCGGGCGCATCGTGCGCATTGAGGGCGCAAGATGTTTACCGCGCTGTATGGGTGGGCGGCGGGGCGCTAACCCCACCCCCCGTCCCCTTTGTGCCCCACATACCGAACCACATCCCCGGACTACATGATCATGTGGTGTCTGCCCCGCGCAGGTGTCGTATTGTGAAGGCATGTTGACATGCCCGGCATGCTGACATGCCCAGCATGTTGACATGCCCGGCATGTTGACATGCCCACACAGGCAAACACAAGGGGGAGCACCTGTGACACAGTCCAATCTGCTGATCCGTTTATCATGGCTCGTCGCCGTCGTCGCGCTGTTCACCGCCGCTATGGGGTTGTTCTGGCAGGGCGACAGCGCGCCCGCCGTGTTCACCAGCGTCCACCAGCAAAGCGTACCGCTTTACGGGCAGGGACTCTACCGCAACGACTCGCTGCTGATCGGCGCGGGCTTCCGCGGGACAGACGCGATTACGCTGTTCGTCTGCGTGCCGCTGCTGCTGCTGGCGACGCTGCTCTACCGGCGCGGCAGTCTGCGCGGCGGTGTGCTGCTGACCGGCATGCTGAGCTACTTCCTGTACAACGGCACCTCGCTGGCGTTTGGCGCGGCGTACAACCCGCTGTTTCTGGCATATATCGCGCTGTTTTCGTCCAGCTTCTTCGCCTTCGTGCTGGCATTTTCAGCGCTCAATCCGCAGCTTTTGCAAGCGCGCCTTGATGCGCAGGTGCCCACCCGCAGTATTGCTATCTTCCTGCTGGTCACGGGTCCGCTGCTGCTGCTGATCTGGCTGAGTGACGCGCTGGGCGCACTGGCGCAGGGGCGTGTGCCGGACACGCTGGCGCACTACACCACTGTAATCACTTATGCACTCGACCTGGGCATCATCGCCCCCGCGCTGATCCTCACCGGCGTGCTGCTGCTCAAGCGCGTGCCGCTGGGCGCGCTGCTGGTCGTGCCGCTGCTGACGCTGTGCGCGGCAATCGGGCTGGTTGTGCTGGCGCAGACCGCCGCGCAGGTCATCGCCGGGGTGTCGTTCACGGTGATCCAACTGCTGATTTTCAGCGTTTCGTTTATGCTGCTGGCGCTGTTTGCCCTGCGGTTCCTGCTGGCGCTGCTCAGCGGCATCACGGGCACCCCGGAAGCGTCGCCATTATTCGCCTGAGGTTCAGGCAGACCCTACAGCGTGTCGCCTGACAGCAAAGGAGCATGGGATGGACAAGCATAGGGACGCAGCACAGTATGATATTCGCATCCAGCAGCATCTGGGAGCCGCGCTCGCCGCCCTGTTCCCGGAACTGACGCTGCACGACGAGCCAGAAGGCACACGGATGCACGGTGAACTGCCCGACCAGGCGGCGCTGCACGGGGTGCTGGAACGCATCCGCGATCTGGGGCTGACGCTCATTGCGGTGGTGCGCCTGCCCGCGCCGGACAGCACAGCATCCAGCACACAACCACAGCACGACCCAGAACAGGATTAACGATAGGAGCAACCTGATGACCACCACAACCAGCACCACCCGCAGCCAGACTCAAACCACCATCACCGCCGCGATGCTCGACCCCCTGCCGCTGCCGGTGCAGCGTTACATGCGCTTCACGGGCGTCGTGGGCAAACCCTGGATTGACACCGTGCAGATTCGCTATGCCGGGAAGATGCGCACCGCGCAGGATAAAGGCTGGCTGCCGATGCAGGTCGAGCAGTGTTATACCACCACACCGCCTTCGTTCCTCTGGAAGGTGCGCTTCAAAATGGCGGGTGTGCCGCTGCTCTTCGGGCGCGACATCTACAGGGATGGGCATGCCCATATGCTCGGTAAGCTGTTGGGACTATTCACGGTGATTGACGGCGCTGGGGAACCAGTGGATCAGGGCACAATGGTGCGCTTTTTGCAGGAAATGTCCTGGTTCCCGATTGCCTACCTGGGTGAGAACATCACCTGGCAGGCGGTGGATGACCACTGCGCCGATGTCACTCTCACGGCATATGGCAAGAGCGTCACCGGGCGCATGTACTTCGACGGTGCCGGACGCCCGCTGAGCTTCATCGCCCAGCGCTACGGCGATTTTGAGGGCGGTCCGGTCCTGCGCACCTGGGCGACCCCGATGACCGATTACGGTCCGCTGGCAGGGCTGAACCTGCCCCTAAGCGGCATGGGCGTGTGGCAGCTTCCGGAGGGCGATTTCCCGTACATCAACATTCGCCTGACACATGTCGCCTACAACGTGGCGATCCCGCAGTATTGATCGCGGTTTTCAACGCAAACGAACGAAGCGCTAATCATCCGAAAGGACCTGCTGATGACCACCCGAATTCTGATTGCTTATGGCAGCAAATATGGCGCAACCGCCGACATCGCCGCAAACATCGGCGCGACACTGCGCGCAGCGGGCTTCAGCGCTGACGTGCTGCCCGTTGCGGACGTGCATTCACTGGGCACTTACGGCGCGGTAGTGCTGGGCAGCGCCGTGTATATGGGCGGCTGGCGCAAAGACGCAGCGGCATTCCTCGAAGCGCACGCGGAGGCGCTGGCGGGCATGCCCGTCTGGCTGTTCTCCAGCGGTCCCACCGGCGCAGGTGACGCCTCGGCGCTGATGAACGGTTTCACCTTCCCGGAGGCGCTCAAGCCGCTTGCCGAACGTATCAAGCCGCATGACATCGCCTTCTTTCACGGGGTGCTGGATACAAAGAAACTCAACTTTGGCGAACGGCTGATCGTCAAGGGTATCAAAGCGCCGCTGGGCGACTTCCGCGACTGGGACGCCATCAGCACGTGGGCGGCGGGCATTGGCGCGGCGCTCAGGCAGCCGCAGCCCTGAACCCGGCGCGGGAAAGCGGGGCACGGTGCACGGCATCCCGGTTCACTGCCTGTTTAGTAGTCCGACAAGATGAGCATGCTGGCTGAACAAGGGGATTAATCCCCTTGTCCGCTGTGCAAATCAATCTTGTCAGGGCACTTAGGAGTAGGGGAGCAGCCCAATTGCCGGGGATTTTCCCTCCCCCTCGCCCAGCCGCGAGGCGGCGTTGGGGAGCGCGAGAGGGCTGTAGCTGAGCAGCCAACTTAACCTTGTTGGTGTACTGTACAACCACAGAAATCTCGCGGGATTGTTTTCCGTAGGGGCGAGTCTCAGACCCGCCCCTACAGCCGACATTTTCAATTTGCCTGTACTTAGCTGCCACCGGGAAGCTGCGGACGGTCTTTGGGGCGGGTTTGCAAACGCGCCAGTTCTGCTTCCAGTTCTCTGCGGCGGTTTTCTGCTGCCAACCGCGCTTCCTGCATGGCGTCCTGATAGCCTGCTGCCAGCCGCGCCTTGATTTCCGTGCCACTGACGGGCGAAAACAGCAGCACCGCCAGTGCAGCAACGGACGCGCCCAGACCGATGCCGACCAGAAAACTGAACAATTTGCGCATATGCTTTACCCCCGGACGCCCACGCACATTGCCTGCCGTGCGGCGTCGTGTGCTGCCCTGACCGGAAAGTGCCTATAGCTTAAGCGCAAGTGCGCGAATCGTCAACGTAGACCACGCAGCAGACGGCAGATGCGCCAGCAGCGCCCACGCGGTACAATCAGAGCGCTTGAGGATTGTCAAAGAGGGAAGATTATGACACGTAACGTCATTCACACGCCTAACGCCCCCGCCGCAGTTGGACCGTATTCGCAGGCAGTTATGACCAGCACAATGGTCTTCACCGCCGGGCAGTTGGGCATTGACCCGGCAACCGGCAAGCTGGTGGATGGGCTGGAGGCGCAGACTCATCGCGTGCTGCAAAACCTGAAGGCAATACTGGAAACCGCCGGATCATCGCTGGAACAGGTCGTCAAAACCACGGTATTCCTGGCGGATATGAACGATTTCGCGGCGATGAACGCCATCTATGCGACCTACTTCAGCGAAAACCCGCCCGCGCGCAGCACCGTGCAGGTCGCCAGACTGCCGCTGGGGGCGCTGCTGGAAATCGAGGCAGTCGCGCTGCTGTAGCGCTGCTGTAGCGCTGGTTGCAGTCGCGCCGGGCGTTCCAGAGCAGCATAGAAACATGGTATCATTAGTTCGACTCTGTACAACTCAATGATCTGAGTTTTGAAAGGATTTTTTCCTATGGCAATTGCAATGGCTCCTTCTGGCGCACTGACGATTGAGGATATTCGTGATCTGTTGGGGGCAGAGGCGGATACCCTGCTGAGCCACAGCAGCAAGACGATCAGCCGCGACCGCCTGTACCTGCCTGGTCCCACCTTTGTAGACGATGTCTACACCCAGACTGACCGTAACCCGCAGGTGCTGCGCAGCCTGGCGCAGATGTTCAACACCGGGCGGCTGGCAGGCACGGGCTACATGTCCATTCTGCCGGTGGATCAGGGCATTGAACACAGCGCGGGCGCGTCGTTCGCCAAGAACCCGGATTACTTCGACCCGGCGAAAATTGTCGAACTGGCGATCGAGGGCGGCTGCAACGCCGTTGCCTCGACCTATGGCGTGCTGGGCGCGGTGGCGCGCAAATACGCCCATCGAATTCCCTTCCTCGTCAAAATCAACCACAATGAACTGCTGACTTACCCTAACAAGTTCGATCAGATCATGTTCGGGACCGTCAAGGAAGCGTGGAATATGGGCGCGGCGGCGGTTGGCGCGACGGTCTATTTTGGCTCGGACATGAGCACGCGCCAGCTTGTTGAAGTGGCAGAGGCATTTGCCTATGCGCACGAACTGGGCATGGCAACCGTGTTGTGGTGCTATATGCGCAACCCGCAGTTCAAGGTCAACGGCGTCAATCACGAAACCAGCGCCGACCTGACCGGACAGGCGAATCACCTGGGTGTGACCATTCAGGCGGACATCGTCAAGCAGAAACTGCCGACCAGCAACGGCGGCTTCAAGGCGCTGAATACCGGCGGCTCAAGCTATGGCAAGCTGGACGAGCGCATCTACACGCAGTTGACCAGCGACAGCGAAATTGATCTG
>DAOTWP010000137.1:0-6259 GCA_034435675.1 Anaerolineae bacterium | reverse complement strand
ACGCGCACCTGACCCGGCTCGATAAGGAACTGGCTAGCGCCAGTCCATGAGAGCGCGGGGTCAGGTGCTCAGTACGCGCTGCGCGCTTGTGATACGGCTTTCAGGCGCTGAGTAATGGCGCACGGGTTAGCAGCCGCCGCGCTTCCAGAACCGCCCCCAGCTTGCATAGTCGGACCGGGCGCATTTGTGAAAAAAGTAAATCCTCTGCCACTGAGACTCATTCTCAGTAGTGCGTAGCCAAACGGTAATCCAACTCGCTATAGTAGAGTTAAGGTTGTGCGGACCCTGAACCGTACCCCTTCCGCGGCTGCGCGTCACCTGCCACCGCGGCGCACTGCATCTGTATCCATATAGTGTCTACAAGACAAAGAGGCTTTAAGATGAAACGAGTACTTCTTCTGGGTATTGTGGCGCTGCTGCTGCTGGCAGTCGCCCCGGTGGCACTGGCACAGGGTGGACCACGCTCTTATCTGATTGTCGCCAATGGCAACAGCCTGCCCAACAACATACAGGCGCTCGTCAATGCGGCGGGGGGCACGATCACCAACACCATTCCACAGATTGGCGTCGCGGTCGCCGTTTCCAGCAATCCCAACTTCAGCAGCCAGGTGCGCGGTGTCCGCGCGGTCATCCCCAACATCACCGTAGACTTTGGCGGTCCGGAGAATCGTGTTGCCCTGACCGACGATGTGGGTAGCCCGCCCAACAGCGGCGCTGATGACCCACGTTTTGACCTCCAATGGGGTGCTGACGCCGTTAACGCGCCAGAAGCGTGGGCAGCCGGTGTGCGTGGTGCCGGTGTGCGTGTAGCGGTGCTGGACGGTGGTTTCAGCGTGACACATCCGGATCTGGCGGCGAATATCAACCTTGCCCTGAGTGCCGACTTCACCGGCGAAGGGCTGGCGTATGGACCCAACAGCGATGACCCGACAGGTATTTTCAGTCACGGCATGCATGTTGCCGGGACGATTGGCGCAGTGGACAATACCATTGGGGTGATCGGTATTGCCCCGGAAGTCGAACTGGTGCTGGTCAAGGTGCTGTTTAACTATGGCAGCGGCACCTTTGAAGATGTGGCGGAAGGCATTTTGTACGCCGCCAGTATTGACGCCGACGTCATCAACATGAGCCTTGGCGCCGTGCTGCCCAAGAGCGGCATCCCCGGCGAAATCACTGCCAGCGAAGTGAGCGAACTGCGCCACCTGATGGACCGCGCCGTGACCTACGCCTATCAGATGGGCACCACCGTGATCGTCTCGGCAGGCAATGACGCTATTGACCGGGACCATGACGGCAATCTCGTGGTCATCCCTGGGGATTCGCCGCATGCGATTCAGATCAGCGCCACCGCGCCGGTAGGCTGGGCGCTGGATCCTGGTAACGTCTTCCTCGACAATCTGGCGTCCTACAGCAACTATGGGCGGTCGCGGATTGACTTCGGCGCGCCTGGTGGCGACTTCGTCTATCCTGGCAACGAAAACTGCCTTGTCGCAGGATTGGTTCGCCCGTGCTGGGTGTTTGACATGGTCTTCAGCACCGGCGCTGTTGTCGGTTCCAGCGCCTACTACTACTGGTCGGCAGGGACGAGCATGGCAGCGCCGCATGCCGCCGCCATCGCCGCGTTGATTATCGGTGAAAACGGTGGCAGCATGCACCCGGCGCAGGTCGCGGCAGAGATGGCGCGCCGTGCCGAAAGTGTTGACGGCAATGGCAACAGCCCCTACTACGGTGCCGGGCGTGTGAGCAGCGGTTACTAAGCAGATGCGCTGAATTGTGCGGGGGTGTGTCCTACGCTCCCACACATGGTTAAGCGTTTGGCGTCCGGCGGAGCGGCAAAGTTCCGCCGGATGTCGTTTTGTCGGGTTGGCTGCGCGCCGCCTACTGCGAATAATCCGGTCCGAACAGTTCGACCATCAGTTCCGGCAGTGTCGCCCGGTTGGGGATCAAGACGCTGCTGCCACGAATGTAGTAGAACTCGACATATTCCTCGTTGACCGCGCCGATGTGCAGGTTCTCCAGCGGCAGTGCCAGCGCATACAGTCCCAGCCCTGCCAGCTCCTCCAGTGACAAATCGGTATACACATCATCCAGCAGATCGCCATACAGCGCGGCAAGGTTCAGCGCCAACTGCGACAGGTTGTCCGCCTGTGTGCTGATGCGTTCGCGCACGGCGAGCAGCACCTGAAGCTGACGCTGCATGCGCAGGAAGTCATTATCGCCGTGCCGCGTGCGCACAAATTTCAGCGCTGTTGCGCCATCCAACCGGTGCCGCCCGGCAGGCAGGTAGAACGGGTCGAAGCCGTAAACCATGTCGGGATATTCGGGATCGTCAATCACGTAGGTGGTTTCAATCTCAATGCCGCCAATCGCGTCAATAAAGGCGGTAAAGGCGTCAAAATCGAGGATCAGATAGCCCTGAAGACGAATGCCGAAATTGTATTGCAGCGTTTCCAGCAGCAGCGTGGGACCATAGCCCTCCTGCGTCAGTTCGCCCAGCACCAGCAGCGAATTGATACGCTGAAGCTCGGCATAGCCCGGCACAGCGACGAACAGATCACGCGGG
The DNA here is from genome assembly GCA_034435675.1 of Anaerolineae bacterium. Lineage (GTDB taxonomy): Bacteria > Chloroflexota > Anaerolineae > Aggregatilineales > Phototrophicaceae > DAOTWP01. The sequence continues at coordinate 3,696 of DAOTWP010000137.1, read as the reverse complement.
ATGCTCATCACGCCGATGCTGCGGGTGGCAGGGTCAAGGCTGATCAGCATCATCGCGTCGGTGCGGTAAGCCAGCCCGCGCTGGTCGGGGCGGCGATCCATGCCGGTAACGACAAAGGTGAACCGTGACGAGCCGTTCCACGGCTGCAAATCCAGCGGCTGCGGGGTCGGGGTTTGCTGCGCGAATGCCGGCTGCGTGCCGCTGACCAGCACAACCGCGACCAGCAGCCCAACCAGCAGCAAAGAACGAACGCGAATAGCGATCATGATGTAGCCCTCATGAGTGCGTCTGCCAGAATAAAGGTATCGCCAGTGTAGCATACTTCTGGTCGTCCTCTGACTGACGCCTGCCCTACGTTGGGGCGACGCTGCATACCGGTCTTCGCTGCCCTGCGGCGGGGCATCCGCTTAACGGAGACCCCACATTGCCGAGCCTGCTGCGGGTTAAGCCGGCACGACATGAATGCAGGGGCAAATTCTGCTGCGCTGCATGTGCCCCAAGTTAACGGAAAGCATGGTCAAAAAGCGCGCGGAGTTGGAAGGCAAGCGGTTTGGATTTTCGCCGGGAATGGCGTGGAAGAACGCGCAGGAAGGGTTCGCATGAAGGGCGCAGGCGCAAGGCGTTGGTCTAAGTCCTGGGGACTCGTCACGCTGACCGCTTCCAAAACACTAAGTGCAACCACAGAAATCTCGCGGGATTATTTTCCGTAGCGGCAGGTCTGAGACCTGCCCCTACATCCGACATTTTCAATTTGGTTGTACTTAGTGCAAAAGCAGACCTATGCGATAGAGTGCCTCTCTCGTAGTGGCGAAGCATGCTTCGCCTGTACATTCGTGCTGTCCCGTCTGAACCTGCACTAAGTGCAAACAGATTAATTCTGTGGGATTGTTTCCCGTAGGGGTGGGTCTCAGACCCGCCCCTACATCCGACATTTTCAATTTGGTTGTACTTAGGGTGCCGTTGTTTGCGTGCGGCTTGCGGCGGGTATGCCCACCCGAATACCCGTCGTTGAGCGAAGCTGCTGCCAGTCATCTGGCGTTGTCGGGCGATCAACTGTGTTCTTGTCGCTATCGGATCTGCCTGCGGAGTGAACAAGCCACAGAAGTTCTGGCAGTGTCCTGGCTGATTTGCGCTGTCGTTGTCACAGGAAAGTGGTTTCTTTGTTGTTTTGTCAAACAACCGTTTACTTCTTTCCTGCTTAACCTGGTGCATACGGACGGAACTCAGACCCGCCCCGACGAGCGCAATCGCGCATCTTCAGACCGCTCCGTAAATACATCAAGCCGGGCGAGGCACACCTCGCCCCGACAGGAAAATCTGATTTCTCGGATAGCTACTTAATGAATTACGGCGGCAGCGGCTTCACCAACACCCGGCAGGAAGAAGAATGCCAGCGCCAGAATGACATACACCGCCAGCAGCATCGCCCCTTCCAGCCAGTTCGTTTCGCCGTCCTGCGCGATGAACGCGGCAATGAACGATGTAACCGCCAGCGCGATCAGTTCAAACTCGTTATACACAATCAGCAGCGGACCCGCCGGAGACAAGCCCGGAAGCAGGCTGATGAACACCAGCACCGGCGCGACAAACAGCGCGATTTGCAGGCTGCTGCCCAGCGACACCGCCATGCTCAGTTCCATCTGGTTCTTCATGGCGACCTGCACCGCGACCAGGTGTTCGGCGATATTGCCTACCAGCGGCACGATGATGATGCCGATGAAAAACTCTGATAAACCCAGCGACTCGCCCGCCAGCTCCACCGCGCCGACGAGTGTCTCGCTCATCAGCACCACGCCGAGCGTTGCCACACCCAGCACAATCAGCGCCGTGCGCACACTCCATTTGGCATGATGCACTTCTGCCGCCGGGCGCACCAGCGGGTCATCGTGCACATTCTTCGCGGTGAAGGCATAAACCATGCTCAAGCCGTAGAGCACGATCATGACGACGGCGACGCCTTCGCTCAAGCCCAGTTCTGCCGAGCGATCCTGCTGCAAGGCAGCGTCAAACAGCGAGGGCACCATCAGCGCCGCCAGCGCCAGCAGCAGCAGTGTGGCATTCAGCGCGGCATTGCGCCGGTTGAACCCCTGCACGCCGTGCCGCAGCCCGCCCAGCAGCAGGCTCAAGCCCATCACCAGCAGCAGGTTGCCCAGAATCGAGCCGACAATCGACGCCTTGACCAGTTCCAGCAGTCCTTCGCGCAGCGCGAAGATGGTGATAATCAGTTCGGCGGCGTTGCCCAGCGTGGCGTTGAGCAGCCCGCCCACGCGCGGTCCGGTATGCACGGCGAGTTCTTCGGTGCCTTCACCCATCAAGCCTGCCAGCGGGATAATCGCCAGCGCGGCAATGATGAAGATCGGCACGGGGTCTGCGCCGCTGAAATCCAACAGCAGCGCAACCGGGAACAGCAGCAGCAGGGCATAGAGAGGTTTTTCGCGCAGCAGGGCAACTGGATTAAGGTTCATAGGTTCAGGTCTTTCGGTGTGACGCAGAAATGAAACGTCGGCGGCGCTGCCGGTGTGCAGTGGGCACAGCATGCGCCAACAGACGCTCCCTACTATGGCGCAGATTGGGCAAACGCGCCAGTGGTTCGCCTGCCAGGTGTGTTGGGCTGCTCATGCCCATTCGGAAACGACACACGCTGTGTCGTGCTGTTGCGCATTCAGAACATACGGTCTATGATATACACCCTGTTCAATACGCAAGGAACCGATTAAGCCATGAATGCAAATGCTTTTCGCCAGTTCTATGATTATCACTTCAGCGAGAATCGCGCCCTGTGGGATCGCTGTGCGCGGTCTCTCACGCAGGCGCAGTTCACGCAGCACATTCCTTATTCGCACGGTTCCGTGCGCAATCAGATTGTGCATCTCGTCAGCGTAGATGACACATGGTTCAGCGGGCTGCGCGGCGTCGAAATTCCGGAACCGCTTGATCCTGCGGTGTTTGCGGATCAGGATGCCATTCGCACGCACTGGGACAGGGTTGAGCAAACCATGCGCGATTATCTGGCGAGTCTGCGCGACGAAATGCTGTTTGAAAAACCGCTGGAAGGGGAAGACGAGAACCTGATCGTCTGGCAGGTGCTGCTGCATGTCGTCAATCACGGCACGGATCATCGTGCGCAGATGCTCCGGGTACTCCACGATTTCGGTCTCAGAACCACAGCGCAGGATTATATCTTCTACGTCTATGACCACCCGTAGCGACAGAGTGTATCGCGTGACGCCGGCGGACTCGGTGTTCCTGATTGCCCTACGCTACAAGACCACCAAGGAAGCGCTTCTCGCCGCGAACGATCTGGAGAACGGGCGGCTGTATCCCGGACTGGAACTGCAAATCCCCTCGTGATTGCCGCTTCGCGGGTGTATCCGCGTTTTGCGTCCAGTTTGGTTAACCCAGCGCGACGCACGATCTGTTCGGGCGTGTCGTCCTCCAGCGAATCGCGCTTTCCGGTTATCCCTGTGATGTGCGTTATGCCTGCCGCAGGCGCAGGGCAGTGACCAGCCGGCGCAGTAGAATTTCGCGCAGCCAGTACACTGACAAGATTAAGTTGACTACTCAGATACAGCCCTCACCCCCTCAGTTCAGTCCCCCGCTCCCTAACGCCGCTGCGCGGCTGAGCGAGGGGGAGGGAAAATCCCCGGCAATTGGGTTGCTCCCCGCTCCTGGTGCCGAAGGCACGGTCGGGAGCGG
>DAOTWP010000136.1:0-24461 GCA_034435675.1 Anaerolineae bacterium | reverse complement strand
GGTGGACAGCGCGCCGCTGCTGGTGGAGCGCATCAACAATGCTTTCATCCGTGCCGACCAGATTCAGCACATGGAAAACAAGAAGGATGTCTACTGGTTCGCCCCGATTATTGCTGACGGCGAAGCAGGCTTTGGTGGCATCCTCAACACCTATGAACTGACCAAAGCGTTCATCAAAGCCGGCGCGGCGGGGGTGCATTTTGAAGACCAGCTCGCCAGCGCCAAAAAATGCGGGCACCTGGGCGGCAAGGTGCTGGTGCCCACCAACGAATTCATCCGTAAGCTGACTGCCGCCCGGCTCGCGGCGGACGTGATGGACGTGCCGCTGCTGATTATCGCCCGCACGGATGCTGACGCCGCTACACTGATCACCAGCGATATTGACCCGGCAGACAAGCCGTTCATCAAGGACGAACCGCGTACCAGTGAAGGGTTCTACCATGTAAAGAATGGGCTGGAAGCGGCAATCGCGCGCGGGCTGGCATATGCGCCCTATGCCGACCTGATCTGGTGCGAAACCAGCCATCCTGACCTGGAAGAAGCGCGCCAGTTTGCCGAAGCAATCCACGATAAGTTCCCCGGCAAGCTGCTGTTCTACAACTGCTCACCGTCGTTCAACTGGAGCCGCAATCTGGATGCGGGCACCATCGCCAAATTCCAGAAGGAACTGGGCGCGATGGGCTATAAGTTCCAGTTCATCACGCTGGCGGGCTTCCACCAGATCAACTACGGCATGTTCAACCTGGCGCGCAACTACAAGGAACGCCAGATGAGCGCCTACTCGGAAATGCAGGATGCCGAGTTCGCCGCCGAGAAGGATGGCTACAAGGCGGTCAAGCACCAGTCGTTTGTGGGCACGGGCTATTTCGATGCGCTGCAAGAGACGATCACACGCGGCGAGTCGGCAACACTGGCGCTGCACGGCAGCACAGAAGAAGAGCAGTTCCTGACCAATGGCAGCAAAGAGAACAAAAAACAGCCGGCGCACTGATCGCTGGCTGATCCTGAGCGCATGGCGGGTTGGGCATGACCGGTCATGCCAGCGCACGGACTGACAACATCCTCCTGCAAAACCCTTTCGCAGTTGCCCCTGCGCCGGTGTGCCCCGGCGGCGGGGGCTTTTTATTGCTCAGCGCTGCTGCGCTGCTGTTTGCTGTTTGTGCGTCAGCAGCGCCAGCTTTTCGCGCGCGGCGGGCAGACTGGCGACCACCACCAACCGCGAGCCGGCTTTACGTGGCACAACACTGAGTACCAGCGTAGCAAAGACCCGCGCCATGATATTCTCCGCCACCATAACCACATAATCCACGTTATCGTCGCGCGCGTTGAGCAGTGCCTGCCAGCGCTGCATCGCGCCGCTGGGGGGTGGTCCGGCGCTGCGGGTTACCTGCACAATGATATGCACATCGTAGGGCAGGTCGCGTTTCAGATCCTGGATGCCCCGAATCACCTGATCGTGCGTGTCGAGCGACCATTTGCCATCTACACGCACCAGAATGGTCGTGTGGGCTTCATCATCCCAGCCAAAACTGACCGGAGTGCTGGAGGGTGGTTGCATTGCTGCCATAAGCGTTTCTCCATCGGTATATGGTTATCTGTGCCCTGTGCGTGAACAGGCTAACCGGGTGGTGAGCGCCGGGATCAGATAACGTTATATTGTGTAAGCTCATTATAGCAGTCTTGCGCGGTACTGGCAGCGGTCATCTGCGAAGAATTCGTCAATTCGGGTCACCGGGACATAATGCATAATCAGACCGGTGAGATTGAGCGGCGCACTCGTAGCGGCGAAGCATGTTTCGCCCTGACATTCATGCCGTCCCGTCTGAACCTGCAATACGCAGCGGCGGGAAAGCGGTGGGCAGTCAGTGGGAATGCACCGGAACGCCGAAAGTGCCCGGCTGGACTATACTGGAACGCAGGCTGCGGATGCTCAGGTGAGTGACAAAACAGAAAGGCAGGGTCAATGCACAACCTGTTACGAAGTCAAGGTGTCAGGATGGTTGGTCGTGCAGGAACGGGGCTGCGCGCACGCGCTGCTGCGGCGGCAGTGCGGGGGGTGTTGGGCGGCGTGGCGCTGCTGGGGCTGCTGGCGCTGGCTGCGCCGTCCTGGTTGGCTGCGCAGGATGCGCTCGATTTGCCTGCCGGGCTGTATGTGCTGTTCAACAACGGTACCGTGCAGCGTTACGGGCGCGGGGCGGCGGGGGTGACGACGGTCACACCGGAAGACGCCTTTGTGATTGACTTTGGCATTGCGCCGGACGGCAACTGGATCGCCTACCGCACAGAAAGCGGGCTGGTCGTCAGCGATTTTTCCGGCGAGGCACAAACCCAGGTCGAAGGCGTCTCGGCGGGCATTCCACCGTTTCGCGGGCAGGGCGACACAATCGCCTGGTCGCCCCAGGGTGATGCTATCGCCTACACGACTACAACCGGAATTCGCTTGTATGGGCGCGATGCAGGCGGTGGCAGCTTTTTCGACACTGCCGAACCGAATATCCAGCAGCTTCTCTGGTCGCCGGATGGACGTTACCTGGCGGCGGGGGCAGATCAGAATATCTGGTGGATTTACCGCCGTGATGAGCAGCGGCTGACGCTGGTCAGCGCGTTTCCGGCGTCCAGCGGCGCGGCATGGTACGACAGCGGGCGCATTCTGTTCGCGCCGGATGTCGGCGGGTTGGTGCTGATGGATCTGGATAACCAGAACGCGCAGACGGTGCTGATGCTGGCGGATGCTTTCTACTACCTGCCATACGTGCGCAGTGACAGCAGCATAGTCGCCTTCAGCCGGGGCGCGAATGAAACCGATGTGCCGGAAGGCAGCGGCAAGCTGGTGCGCATCATCTGGAACGGCGGCGTGCCGGCTCGTGAACGCACGGAAACCGCTGCTGTCAACCTCAGCGGGCTGCGCTGGGCACCGGAAGGCAGGCTGCTGGTGGCGCTGCGCAGCGGCATCATGATTCTGGTCAGTCCGGAAACCGGGCAGGGTTTTACGCTGCCGATTGCCGAGGCAGTCGCCTACGGCTGGGGTCCGCCGGAGCCGCCGCTGTCGGTCAGTGTGGCGCTGCCACAGACGCTCTATTTCCGCGCGGATGATGTGAACGGTATCACGCAGGTCTGGCGCATGCCGCCCAACAGTGCGCCGCTGCCCGTCACCCGCGCCGAAGCCCCAGTGACCGCCTACACGGTGCGCGACACAAGGTTGATTTATGCCGCCGGGGAAGCCATCTGGCAGCAGCCGCTGGTGGGCGATCAGGATGCCGTGCCGCTGCTGGAACTGGGCGAGCGCGTCGTGCGTGATCTGGCACTTGCCCCAGATGGCGATACGCTGGTCTATACGCTGCGGGACAGCGGCGTGTGGCAGGTTGCGCTGGCAGGGGGCGACCCGGTGCCGCTGCTGGCGAACGGCTTGGGTGGCAGCCCGCCGTTTTATCACAGCCCGCGCTTTGCCCCCAACCTCAACGCGCTGCTGGTGACCGAAAGCGGCAGCGAAACTACTGGTTTTCTGCTGTATGACCTTGCCAGCGGTGGCACACGCCCTATCGGCGCGTTTGACGCGGCGTTCTGGCTGGACGACGGGCGCGTGCTGGGCTATGGCAATGGTGTCGGCATTGGCGACCCGCCGCCGTTTATTGAGGTGGTCGCGGTGAATCCGAACACCGGCGAAAGCACGCAGATTTTCAGCCTGCCCGGCGGCATCATCGTGACCGCTGCCGTGCAGATTGCGCCGCAAACGGTGCGCTTCGCGGTGGCGGCGAATCCCGGTCGCCTGCCGCATGGACCCTACCCGGCAGAGATCATTGACATTGATCTGGGCGGCGGTGGGGCGGTGCCCGCGGGCGCTGCCGGTTTCCTGACCGGGCTGCAAATTGCGCCGGGCGGCAGGCTGCTGGCGGGCTTCACTGGCGCACAGTTCAGCGCGGGCTACTGGCGCGGCACGCTGATTTTCCGCGATACGGCGGGCGATGGCAGTGTGCTGCTGGGCGACCCGCTGACCGTGTGGGATTTGCAGTGGGATGAGGGCTAAGCTGTCAGGGAAGGTCTCAGACTCGCGCCTGTGCGGAAGCGACAGCAGTGTACCGATGCTGCTTGTTGCTTGCTGCTTGCTGTTTGCTGCTGCTTTCAGAGAATGCGTGCTGCAGGGGGCGGTCTCCGCGCCGCCCCGTGGCAGGCACACCCCTGTTGGCGCCTCTGCGATCGGGCGCCAACTACTCCTGCGATCCATTAGCGCTCTGGGCTGCCTGATGCACAGTGATGATCTGCCTGGGCGCATCCGGGCACATTGCAGGCGCGCCCACCCGGTCATGCGTCGCAATCTACCATAATGCTTTAACCTATGGTATTCATCCGAGCATTGAGGCTGCTTTCACGTTTATCATGGTGTACAATCCCACTCATTATCTTCTCACCAGAGGCGTATACTATAGGAAGCTAATTCCGGTATCCGCAGGAAGAAGGGTTAACTATGCCAGGTGAAAGAATTCTGGTCATTGAAGACGAAGCGCGCATCGCGCAGTTCATTGAACGCGGACTGATTTACGAAGGTTACCGCGTGAATGTTGCCCGCGACGGGCAAACCGGGTTGGTGATCGCCCGCGATAACCCGCCTGATCTGGTGATTCTCGACTGGATGCTGCCAGGGTTGGACGGTCTGGAAGTCTGCAAACGGCTGCGCGCAGCAAGCGACGTGCCGATTTTGATGCTGACGGCAAAGGATGATGTCAAAGACCGCGTGCAGGGGCTGGACGCGGGGGCAGATGATTACCTCGTCAAGCCGTTTTCTGTGGATGAACTGATGGCGCGCGTGCGGGCACTGTTCCGCCGTTCTTCGCCCACCTCGCGCCCGGAGATACTGCGCTTTGCTGACCTGACGCTGGACACCGGCACGCATCGCGCGCACCGTGCGGAACGCGCGATTGATCTGACCGCCAAAGAATATGAACTGCTGGAACTGTTCATGCGCAACCCACGCCAGGTGCTCACGCGCGATGTCATCTTTGACCGTGTGTGGGGCTATGACTTTGGCGGCGAAAGCAACATCATCGAAGTCTATGTGCGCTACCTGCGCCAGAAAACCGAATCCGAAAATGAGCCGCGCCTGATCCACACGGTGCGAGGGGTCGGTTATGTACTGCGCGAGGAATGATCGGCGGCGCCGCGCCTGTGTTGTGCAGGTGGTTACCTGAGCTGTAGGGGCGCAGGATGCTGCGCCCTGCACCGGCAACAGCCGAATCGGCAACCAGCGTCAAACCGACTATTGTCAAACCGGCTGCTGCCGACCTACAGGCATCGTCGGTGATGCGCTTGATGATACTGGACACGAATCCGTGACCATACGCAAAAAACTTGTCTTCTGGTTAGCCGGACTGCTGGCGGTCATCATTGTTGCCTTCAGTTTTATTACCTATTCCCTGATGAGCTGGTCGTGGCTGGACAGCATTGACCAGACGCTCAACGCGACGGCAGATCAGATTATCCTCAACAGTCAGGCAGTCGTCGTGCGTGAGTTCGGCGGTGGGCAGGACATCAACGTGCGCCTGGCGGAACTGGATGTGTTTCGCGCGTCGGGTGTGCATGTGCAGGTCTGGCAGACCTCTGACGGCGAGCAGAGCATTCCGCCGCGCTTTGTCGCCGCGTCCGCCAACGTCGCCGACTTTAACCGTCCGCTGGATGCCGAAGCGCTGGGCAGCCTGACGCCGGTCTACCACGATATCACGGTAGATGGCACGCCGCTGCGTGTGCTGACCCGCCCGATCACCCTGGTCAGCGGCGAAATCTTCGGTAATGTGCAGGTGGCGGCATCGCTGGAAGCGATCAAACACAACACGCGCATGATGCTCATCGTCATGGTCGTGAGCTGTGCTGCCGCGATTCTGGGGGCGGTGGCGATTGGCATGGGGCTGGCGAATCAGGTGTTCCAGCCGGTAGATGACATCATCCGCACTGCCGAAAAAATCGCCCGTGCGGAAGACCTGAACACGCGCATTCCCTGGAACGGACCGAATGACGAACTGGGGCGGCTGACCTCGGTGTTTAACCACATGCTGGCGCGGCTGGAGCAGGTGTTCCGCGTGCAGCAGCGCTTTGTGGCTGATGTCAGCCACGAACTGCGCACCCCGCTAACTGCCATGCGCGGCAACCTCGACCTGATGAAGCGTTACGGCGCGGATCAAGAGTCGCTCGAAGCCATCGAGAGCGAAGTGGAGCGCATGTCGCGTATGGTCAGCGACCTGCTGACCCTGGCACGCGCTGACTCTGGCGGGCTGCAAATTGACTTGTACCCACTTGATGTGGATACGGTGGTCAGCGATGTTTACCGGGATGCCAAAGTGCTCAGCAGCGAACGCGAAATCAAGGTCAGCATTGAGCGCTTCGAGCCGGTGCGCGTCAACGGCAACGCGGATCGCCTCAAACAGCTCCTGCTCAACCTGATTACCAACGCGCTCAAATTCACGCCGCACGGCGGGCAGGTGACGATGAGCCTCTACCGGCACCATAACCACGCCATCATCGAAGTTTCCGATACTGGCATCGGCATCAAACCAGAGGATGTTGAACATATCTTCGAGCGCTTTTATCAGGCGGATACTGCACGGGTGCATATGGGGGGGGCGGGACTAGGGCTGTCGATTGCCAAGTGGATTGCCGAAGTACATGGGGGGAAAATTGAGGTTGTCAGTGAGGTCAGCAGCGGCACCACGTTTACGGTCTGGCTGCCGACAGCGGATCAGGAAACCCATTCAACGACGGCGTACAGTGCGCCGACACGTCCGCGTCTGGGGCTGATTCGCCGCAGTCGCGAAACCCACACTTCAGAGGGACAGCAGCGCGCCGATGATTCGGCAGAACACCTGACCCACGAACGCTGAGCCTGCGTAGGAAGCCACCGCTGTACGCTAGAAGCGCCGTTCCAGATGTGCAATGCTTTTCAGCAAAATCTCGCGCACATGGTTGTCTGCCAGCGTGTAATAGACATGTCTGCCGTCTTTGGTCCAGGTGACAATGTTCAGCTTGCGCAGGTAGCGCAGTTGGTGCGACACTGCCGGCTGATCCATCTCCAACGCTTCAGTCAGATCGCTGACACACCACTTACCTTCCGCCAGCGCACGAATCAGCCGCACGCGGGTGGGGTCTGCCAGCACCTGAAAAAAACGTGCCACCATGCGCGCCGACTCCAGCGGCAGCATATGCTCTGCACTGTGGTAGCCGGGCACTGCCGGTTTATCTGCTAAGACTATTGCGCTCGTCATTTCAACTCCCTTAAAAAGTCTCTAAAAAAGACCTTATCAGAACTTATCAGGCTGTGTCAATAGGTACATGCCAATTTGTAATGTGGTTGAAATGTGGGATTTGTGGGATATGGGGAGTGCCGCTGTGCGGCAGCGATGAAGCTTAATCCATGCTTAATAAAGCGGGCAAAGGCACGCTGGGGGCAGCCGTTCATTACTGTGCCGCCGCCTCAATCTGCTGCTGCACTGGCGCGGGCGATGGGCGGGCGACCACCTGCCGCCCACCCGCCATTACACGATAACACCTGCCGCGCTACTCGCCCGCCAGCGTCAGCACATAGCGCGCGATAGAGCCGCCATCTTCAGTGAAAGCAGCGCTGGCACTGGCGCTGCTGAACACGCTGCTGACACCGCGCACGCCCACCTGCCAGTTTGTGAACGCCTCCAGCCCGGCAGTCAACCATTGCAGTGTGTCCCGTTTCTGCTGGTCAAGGTAAGCGGCGCAAGCTTCGGAATCGGGGGCTTCTTCGCACGGTGACGGCTCAATCGACGTGCTGCTGCCCACGGCTGGCGCAACCAGCAGTCCGAAGGTATCGCCCAGCAGGGCAAACCCGGTGGCGTCCATAACCAGTACCTGCGCCGCGTCCGGCAGCATGTACTGCGCGGCTTCGGCATACTGCGGCGTCCTGTCAAAGCCTGCCGCGCCGTCGAGCAGGTCTTCTGCTGCGCCGCGTGTGCTGATGAAGAACACCTCGTCTGTCGCGCCGATGACCAATTCCAGCGGCTCAGACAGCGGCGGGTAGGTCACATCTTCAGTAGAAAAGGGGTTGCCCACCGGCAGCGAGATGACCGTCATGCTGCTGCCAGCAGCATCCTCGCTGCTGACGACAATACCGCTTTCCGGCGCGAATTCCGCCAGAATCCCGGCGGTTTCGCCCGCTGCCACCGCGAACTGTGCCGCCAGTTCGGGGTCAGTCGCTTCAACCAGCAGCCCGAACTCGAAGTCTATGTCTGCCACCTGATCATAGTAGAAGGGACTGGTCACGAAGGAGAGTTCGCCCGGTTCCGGCACGGCGTAGCTGGCGAACAGCGTGTAATCGCCGTCCATCCAGCCGATAATCTCGGTGTCAAAGTCCAACCCGAAAAGCTGCGCCAGCGCGTCCTCAAACTGCGCGATGCCCGCTTCGACCTCGCCAATGTCCAGCCCTTGCAGCTGCGCCTGAACGATCAGGCTCGCAGTCGCCTGCTCATAGGTGCCGCGCAGATTGGTGCTGTGGATCACCAGCCCGGCGTCGGCGGGCACAAAGCGCAGGAAATCGGGGTCAACCGGGGTGAGCGCTGGGGCGGGCATGCCTGCGGGCAGTTCGCCCACCTGCTGCACGGCATCCATCGCCAGAGTACGCGCGTCGAGCATGGTGAAGGCGATTGCCTGCTGCCCCGCGCTTGCCAGCATCTGCTCCGCCTGCGCTTCCGGCGCTTGCAGCCCCAGCAGCGAGAGTGCCACCAGATCGGCAGTGTTGAGGTAGATCAGCCCGGCATAGGGCGGCGCGGGCAGCAGCGCCACCGTCTCTGTAAAGCGCTCATCCTGTGTCAGAGTATCCTCCACACCCGCAAGCAGCAGCTCCGCGCCTGCCGGGTTGGTGAGGATCAGTACCTCGCGGGTGAGCAGCAGCACGGTGTCGTCCTGCGCATAAATCGTGAATTCGCCCTGCGCCGTCTGCGAATAGCCCGGTTGCAGCACGCCGTCAAGATAACTCGCCGCGGCTGTCGGGTCGTTGATGGTGACGAACAGCGCCTGCGGAATGGTGTTCAAGTCGCTCCTGAGCCACTGTTCGGTGATTATGCCGAACAGCGCATACGCCCCGCGATTGCCCAGCCAGGGGCGGAACACATCGGCGAAACTGCCGTCCGCTGCCTGCTGCGCCAGCAGATCAAGCAGCGCGGTCAGCGTCACATTGCCGGTGATTGGGGGCAGTTGTTCGCCCAGGGGCGACGCGCTGATGCTGCCCAGCGCCTGCGCGATCACCGCATCCAGCCCGGCAATCGTCGTATCGCTGATGTCTGCGGCGGCGTAGATCAGCGTGTCTGCCGGGACATAGGCATCAATCGGGGATGGGGCGAGGGCATCCGGTTGAGCCTGCGCCAGCGCCGGGGTGAAGCTGACTGCCAGCAGCGCCAGCCACAGGAGTGCCGCGGTACGCCATTTCACGAGCAAGTGCCACCTAGAACGCCGCATAATGCGCCTGCCTTTCGCAAATCGTCAGATGTCTGCTTACGTGCTAAGAATACTCGCCTTCGGGGTAGGGCGGCAAGCGTTTTTCCGCCTCCGTGCCCCGCGCCTGTGTTAAGGTTCGTCGTCCGCTGTCACGTCGAACACGCGCAGTTCGGTGCGGTTGAGGATCGCCAGCTTGCTGCCGTCCGGGCTGAAGGCGGGCACAGCCGAACGTCCGGTCTGCACGGTCTGGAATTCGGTCAGTGTGCGCTGCTCCGGGGTCAGTTCCTGCCCAATCGGCAGCGTCCACAGGCGCGCATCCTCTGGTGTCGCTGTGACCAGCCGCAAACCTTCGGGACCCCATTCGGTCAGCAGGTAATCCACCGGCTCGCCGCCGATTTGCAGCATCACAAACGGCTCCGGGTTGCTCAGGTCGTAAATGCTGACGGTGACGGCGGTCAGGTCGGGCACGGCAAAGCGCTGCCCATCAGGACTCCACGCCACCTGCGCGCCGGGCAGGGTGCGCACTTCCGCGCCGGTGGCGACTTCCCAGATGGTAATCTGGTTGTTGACCGTGTCCATATGCGCCAGGTAGCGCCCATCCGGGCTGAATGCCAGCTTGCCATCACGCGGGACAATGCCCGCCAGCGGCAGATAGGGCGTGAAACCGGGGACCTGCCACACGCGCACGCTGGTCATGCCCAGCGCACTAGTGGTCAGCAGTCGCCCATCAGCGCTGTATTCCACGTGGGCGTTGACGGCATCTTCCGGCGTAATCGCCCCGCTGCCCGCGCCGTCGTTGGCAAGTATGCCCACACGCGCGCCGCTTGCGACATCGTAAAATTCAACTTCTTTATCGGATTCGCGCTGCCCGGTGCGCGCAATCGCTAACTGCCGTCCGTCGGGACTCCAGTCCATGCCGCCAAACGCCTGGGAGCGATTATCGGGGATGGCGACCAGCACGCGCGTGACGTCGCCGGGACGCCAGACCCACAGCCGCGCCCCCGCGCCTGCCAGTATGCTGCCATCAGGACTCCATTCCAGACTGCCCGCGCTGGCGCTGGTCTGTGCCAGCCCATCCTCGCCCACCTGCGTTTGCAAATAGATGCGCTGGTTGAGGATAATGGTAGCGTCCAGCCGGTAAAGCTGCGCGTGGGTTCTGCCCACCGCGAACTGTGTCGAATCGGGATGCCAGGCGACGACGGTGGTCAGCGCGCCATCCACATAGGCGATTTCTTCAAACGCGGGCGCAGGCAGCCCCGGCGGGCGGGTGAGCAAAAAGGCGGCGATTGCCAGCAGCAGCAGCAGCCCAACAATGACTGTATAGCGTCGTTGACGCGCAGTAAACATAAGCGAATGTCCGTTTCTGGTTAGAAGGTGATGCGCCCAAACATGGCGACAACGTCCACACAATACCCGATTCCTACCCTGATGACAACGGCGGAACCGTACTTTTTTCGCGGCAGCAGCACCGGCGTACTGGTGCTGCACGGCATCACTGCCAGCCCGGCAGAAACGCGCTGGCTGGGCGTATATCTGGCTGAGCAGGGCTACACGGTCTACGGTGCGCGGCATCCGGGGCACGGCAGCACGCCGGAAGACCTGGATCGCCTGCGCTGGCGTGACTGGTATCTCAACGCGCTCGACGGCGTGCAGATTTTGCGGCAGCAGTGTGCGCGGGTGGTCGTGGTGGGGCACAGCATGGGCGGGCTGCTGGCGCTGCTGCTGGGCGCGGCGGGGCAGGTGGACGCAGTGGCGACGCTGGCAGCGCCCGTGCGGCTGCAAAACCGCCTGATGCCCTATGCCCGCTGGATCAAGTACGGCATGCGCTATTCAGACCGTCCCGACACCTCGCACATGCCGCAGCTTTTGCGTGACGAACAGCACAAACGCGGCGAGCCGGTGGTTGGGCGGGTGCATTATGCGCGCTGGGCGACGGCGGCGATTGCCGAGCTGTACGATCTGATGCAGGTGGCGTTCGCGCAGGTGCCGCAGATCGCCTGCCCGCTGCTGCTGGTCTATTCGCGTACTGATGAAACCGTGCCCTACGACAACATGCAGCTTCTGGTTCAGGCGGCAGCACAGGCGCAGGTGCAGACAGTCACGCTGGACAACAGCCACCACGTGCTGATTCAGGACGGCGAGCGCGATATGGTTTTCGCGGCAGTGGCGGCATTCATCGCGCAGCAGACGGGCAGCCAGCACGCCGAGTCCGAACCGCCGGGGCACAACGCACGTATAGAATAGCAGCGCTGTTGACTGCGCCCGTTGGAGGCGCAGCGATTTGTGTTATGCTGGTGGCAGGGTCCCGTTCATTCGGGAGGGATAAACAATGCGCGCTTTTCAGACCTTTACGACAGGTTTCCGCGATACGTATGATCGTTTGCTGCTGGCATGGCGGCTGATGAAAGACCCGCGCGTGCCGATCTTGTACAAGGCGCTGCCCGTGCTGATCCTCGCCTATGTGCTGTCGCCGCTGGATTTGATCCCGGATGTGCTGGTGGGTTTGGGGCAGATTGACGACATCACCATGCTGTTGATGGGGCTGCGGCTGTTTGAGCGAATTGCGCCGCAGGACATCGTGGACGAGCACCGCCGCGCGGTCAGGTCGCGCCATACCCCGCCGGAAGTGGTGGACACGCCGGGCTACCGCGTGGTCGAGCCGAACACCGGCAAGAATGGCGCACGCTGAGGGCAGGTGCGGGGCGAGGCAGGGGCACGTCTCGCCCGCTTGCACGGCAGTGTGTTCTGCCGCATCACCGCATCACGGATTCGCGTCGATGAACTGGCGTATTCAACAGCATCAACGTCGGGCTTACCAACTGGCAATAGTCAATTGCTCAAGCTCTTGAAAGTGGCTATCGCGTGTTGCGCGTATTAGCCCATGTTGTCTTGCTGTGGCGGCAGTCCAGGTCTCATCCCCCGGAACAGGTCGTCCGCTTGACCGCAAGGCGTGCTTGATATGTCCATACCAGTCCCCGGTGACCTCTGCACACGGTAGAATCGTAGCGCTGATCCCAAGCCGACTAATATTTGCCAGGTTTTGCTCAGGGCGTTGGGAAGGATACGCACCAAATGCTAACTCGCCAGGCGTGACGCTGGAGACAAAGCGGTTGATTCCGGACAACTGCGCCAGCGCTGCCTGATCACGGTTAACGTAAGCTGCAACAATAACAGTATCCAGCAGGTAATTAGTGCCAGCTATCCCATCAATGGATTCGCAGCAGCTCCCTACAGCAGGCTTGCCCCGCCGTCCACGACCAGCGCCTGCCCGGTAATGTAGCTGGCGGCGTCGGAGCACAGGAACAGCACGGCGTTTGCTACCTCGTCGGCGCTGCCCAGCCGCCCCAGCGGGATGCTGGCGGCGTCGGCGGGCGGCGGTTCTTCGCCATCAATGTTTGCCGGGCAAACGGCATTCACGCGGATGCCAAACGGCGCGAACTCGCGCGCGGTCTGCTGGGTCAGCCCGATCATGCCGGCTTTGCTGGCGACATAACCCACGCCGCTGCGCAGGGTGCCGCCGGAGGTTGGCGCTGCCGCCGCGATGTTGACTATCACGCCCCGGTGCGGCGGTTCGTTTTCGTCCGCCATGACGCGCCCCAGCAGTTGGCTGCAAAAGAACGCGCCGGTCAGGTTGACATCCAGCGCGCGCCGCCAGTCCCATTCATCCAGCTTGAGCAAATCACCGGGGCGATACACCCCCGCCGCATTTATCAGCAGGTGGATGCCGCCAAAGCGGTCGCGGGCATTTTCAATCAGGGCGCTGACCTGAAAGCGGTTGGAGACGTCGCCCTGCAATGGCAGCGCCTGCGCCCCGGCGGCGACAATCTCCGCTGCCACGCTGTCGGCACGATCCGGGTTCAGGTCGTTGACGACCACCTGTGCCCCGGCACGCGCCAGCGCCAGCGCCACAGCGCGCCCGGTGCCAATGCCGCCGCCCGTCACGACGGCGGTTTGTCCCTTCAGATTTACGCGGATTTCGAGAGCCGCCACAGACTTTTCAGCCAATCTGCAATTGTGTCTGCCGCGATACCGTTAAAAACGGGTTCGCCCGCACGCAGACTCATCAAATTCTGGTCTGCATCCAGTGTAACATAAAATGATGCGCCATAGGGGTAGGTGGTATTATGCGCGTCACAGGCGGCTTTGGCATATTTCTGCCAGGGGCGCCAATCGCGCTGGGAAACGACAACCAGGGTAGGGGTTTGAATGGCGAGGATGTCGCGCTCGTCGAGCATGCTGCTGACCAGCACTGCGCCGTGCGGGGCACGAATATGCGCGAAACGTTTGAAGGCAGACCCCAGCAGCGCCGTGCCTTCGCCCTGCGCCAGAATCACCACCTGATTGGGGTTGACCTGTGGTTGATCCAGCGCGGTGCTGTAGGCGTTCAGGGCGTCCTGGGTGGTCGAGCCGCGCCCGCCAGAGCCGCTGCGCCCGGTGCCGCGCTTGTCCCAACGGAAGACGGCGTAACCGCTGCGGGTGCCTAGCTGCGCATAGTGGTCATAAGCTTCGCGGGTGTTGCAGCCAGCATGCGGCAGAATAAACAGCAGTGGGAATCCCTGTGCCGGAGACGAAGTTCGCGGGTAATCAATTTGCCCGGCAAGGCGCACACCATCACCGGCAAATACAACCTCCCGCGATCTTCCTGTGACTGTGCTCTCCAAAGAACTTACCTGATACACCGTTCTGTCCTCCGGTTGTCTCGACGTAAATAAAATTGGAAAGCACAAAGAAGTTTTTAAATGTGGTTTAACATTTGGGATTATAACAGGCTTTTTGCAGCTTGAAAACTGCCGCCTGTCCCCAATTTGCCGGTATAATTGCCGTGAGACTGCTATTCAACATGAGAAAGAAATGAGAGGACTGCTATGAGCCTACCTGCGCCTGCGCCAACCGGTACTCCGCACGCCCCGCCCACGAGCAGTTCCGCGCCCGCCAGCAGCGGGCATCAGGGCAATGTTTACATCCTTATCGCGCAGTGTTTGCAGAACGGTTTCTTTCTGGCGGACGAAAACCGCCTGTGCCTGCCGGGGGATGTCGCCATGCGTTTGCTGGTCGGCATGCAGGCGAGTGCTGCCGAGTCCTATAAGATGCGCGAACTGCTGGATGAGATTGGCAGCGACAATCCCCAGCGTAACCTGATGGGCAAAGCGACCCGCCAGCGCATTCAGGAAACCTTCCGCCGTGTGTGGGTTCGTGACCCGCAGCTGCACAACCGCCGCCGGATTCACGACGGGCTGGTGCAGCAGGGTCCGCTCTATAGTTTTCTCAAGGCGCTGATTGACGACAAAAGCCGCACCGCCCAAGACAGCCAGCACTGGCTGCATTTCATCAATATCAAAGACTGGCATGTGCCGTCAGACAGTTATGACGAGGAGCGCCGCCTGTATGGGTCGCACTGCGAGGCAGGCACCTGGGAAGCCGACTCACTGGAAGGTTTTGACGCCTATCTCAAACCCTGGGGAAGCAGCCCCGACGGGGAGCGGCAGGCGGTACAAGATGTGGCAGGCTATGCAGTTCCGGGCAAGCGGATGACCTTCTATGAAGTACGCTCGGACTCGATCTATGATTTCCGCCCGGAAGCCCTGCGGGACTCGCGGCAAACCCCCAGTGAACGCAAGGATTCGCGGTTGGAGAAAATTCTCGACAGCGTAATTCTGGAGCATCCTGAAAAGCGTATTTACATTGTCGTGCTGGGGGTTTATGCGGACATCAAAATCCGCACGCTGCTGATGGGACTGCGTTCGCGCTATCACATCCACGGGCTGGCGCTTTCCGACGTGCTGACTGCCGCGCCCACGCTGGAACGGCATCTGGAAGCACTCGACTTCGCCGCCAAGGTACTCAATGTTGAAGTGGTCCACAGCCTCAATGAACTGATAACGCTGCTCAACCCCAACGACGCGCCGACGCTCTCGCCGGAAGTTATCCCCGCCGATCTGACCGCCGCCAGCATCAATTTCCGCGATTACCGCACCTATTTCCTGGATAAACAGAATGTGCTGGCGTTTCAGGATCAAAAGCTGCTCGAATATTTTGAGCTGACCAGCCGCCGCAGTTTGCAGGTCTACAACCGCATTGCCACCAGCAACTGGGTGCTGATGCGTTTCGGCTTCTTTATGCTGGCAATTACGGCGATTCTGATCGGAATGCGCATCGTTGACCCTGACCGAATCGGTCTGGAATTGATCGCCATCACCGGCGGGCTGAGCCTGATCCAGATTATCACCGCCTTCTTCAACCGCCCTGCTAACCAGTTACAGGAGAACCTGAAGAATCTGGTGCGCCTGCGCAACTATCTGGAAACCTACAGCCTGATTACGGCACTGCTGCGGCATCATTTCACCGCGCCCGAACATCTGGCGAATCGCAATCTGGATGAACTCAGGAAACAAATGGAGATTGTTCAGCAGGTAGCTGCGCAGATGTCCTCCAACTTCCGCGACATCAGCATCGGCACAACGCTGGACGGCGTGCTGGATGATCTGGACGGCGGCGGTTAGTAGTCCGACAAGATGAGCATGACACCCGATGCCCTTGTCCAGCCCTCACCCCCAACCCCTATCCCGACCGTGCCTTCGGCACCAGGAGCGGGGAGCAGCCCAATTGCCGGGGATTTCCCCCTTGCCCAGCCACGAAGCGGCGTTGGGGAGCGGGGACTGAGGGGGTGAGGGCTGTAGCTGAGCAGTCAACTTGACCTTGTTAGTGTGCTTAGAACCTATCCATAAACCGGTTTTCCTGAACAAGGCGATTGTGCGCTGTAACGATAAAATCCGGCGAACAAGGGCGGACATGTGCTGCGCTTAGTCCTCCCCTGCGAACCGTAGGTTGTGCAGGGTGCGGACGCCGCTGCGCTTAGGGGCGCCTGCGCCCGCTGAGCGAAGCTGTCCGCCCAAACGCCGGATTTTTTTTGAACACTGCATCATCCCCTTGTTTGCGTTTACGGATAGCTGCTCAGGCAGCAGTCAGGCACTGCCGCGTGTTTGTCTATCAGGGGTTATCCGGGTCGGGGAAAGCGTTGCCACCGCTGCCGGGGCGCGGTGTCGGTTCGGGCGGGGGCGGCACATTGAAATCGACGGGCAGCGCCGCGATGACCGCCTGCGTTTCCAGCGTCAGCAGCGCCACCCAGCCCACGCTGCCGTTCCAGTCCACTTTCACCCACGGGCTGTAGGGACTCTGGGCGAGCAGAATCACGCTGGCGCCAAACGGAATGGAGCCAATCGCCTCGAAGGCGATATCCGGCGCGGCACGCAGCACGACCCCGTTCGGTGCCTGCACGCTCGCCCGCGCGCCCAGATCGCCGTAACGCTGCGGCGGCGGTGGCGTGGACTCATACACCGCGACGATCTGCCCGGTGCGCAGGTCGAGCAGTTCGGCGAACATCCAACCGCTTTCGCCCCCGGCGCGCATCACATGCAGCCAGTCGTTTTCCGGGTTGCGCCCCAGCACGGTCAGCACTTCGCCCGCCGGAACCTGCACGATGACCGGCGCGTCGGTGCCCGGTGCACTGCGCATGTTCACATTGCCGCGGGTCAGCACGTAGCCGGGCTGCGGCAGGAAGATCGGGCGATCAAACAGCGCGACCGGCAGATAATGCATCACCGCGATTTCCAGCGGCTGCGGCTCGGCGGGCACTCCGGCAGGCAGGGCGAAACTGCCCGGCGCATAGGGCACCACCGTGCGCTGCCCGGCAACCAGCGTCACGATCTGGCTGGCGGCGAGCACACGCGTTTGCCCGGACAGCGCGGTGAACACCGTTTCACTGTCGCTGGGGGTGTAGACCAGCATCGTGCCGTTCAGATCCAACGATGCCCCGTTGATGACCACCCGCGCCGCAACGCCCAGATCGCTTTGCAGCACCAGGGCATTGATTGGGGCAATGTCGCACAGGCTTTGTTCCGTGCCCGTTTGCACCAGCATGGATTGCCACGCGGGGAACTCTGGCGGGGTCATGTTCTCCACACGCACAGCGCCCAACAGCAGCGCGCGCACGCTGACCGGCGCTGCCAGCCGCAGCCAGAGGATGCCGCCGCCATCGCCGCGCAGCCGTGTTGTGTGCAGCGCCTGCACTGCGGCGACTTCGACCAGTGCGCCCGGTTGTGCCAGCGCCGCGCTGACTGGACCTTCCGGCTGTACCTGTGGAGCGCTGCCGCCGTTGCAGATAAAGCCGCCCGGCTTGCCAATACAGGCGCTGCTGGCAGCGGCAAGGAACTGCGGCAGGAAGCTGTCGCATGCCGCCTGTGCCGCGATTTCGGGGTCAACAGTAGGTGACGGTGTGGGCGCAGGGGTCTGTGTCGGCGGCGCGAGTGTCGGAATCGGCGTGATGATGACAGCATTTTGCTGCGCAGGCGGCTCGACAACGATAATCTGCGCTGTCTGCTGTGGGGCGCAGGCAGCCGCGATGAGGATGAACAGCACGCCGGAGAATCGCAACAATTGGTTAGACACTGCCCGCACCTGCACTAAATGACTATTCAAGTCCCTTGCCGCGTACTATAATCGAGATAACAATCCCTATCACCAAACCCGCTTGTGCCCTGTCTGGCAGGGTGTCGTCCCCGATGCAGTGCAGAAATGCAGTGCAGAAAGGCGCGCCGGGCAGTGTTTGCCTGACTCAAGGTGGGAGATAGGTACTGCGGCGCATTGTACCAGACGCGCCCACTGAACTGTAGTGATGTTGTGATTCGCCAAGACACAGCAGGGGGAAGAGTGTACCTGTGAGCTTTGCAACGCCTACCGCGCCTACCGCTGATCCGCCGCTGCGACTGCTGTCGGCATTCCAGTCCGTTTACCCCCGCATGCAGCCTGATGTGATGCTGCAATCCCCCGGACGCGAGATGTGGATCGCGGCGCTGCCCGATCAAAGCGCCGAATATCGACTCATCGTACCGGATCTGGGCACGCGCACAATCTTCACCTTGCGCGGCGCAAACCGCCTGCGCACGACCTTCCAGCGCCCGCTGCCCCGCTGGGCACGTTATGCCGCCGGTGCGGTGGTGCTGCTGTCCGAAGCGGAAATCGCGCTGTCGGGGCTGTCCGCCGTGATTGTTGGCAACGAGCCGCCCGGACCGCGCTATGATCATGCCATAGGCGTGACGGTTGCCGCACTGTGGTACCAGCTCAATAATCGCCCGTGCAGCACTGACAGCCTGCGCGAACTGCTGGATCGTGTGCGCCGCGAATTTGTGGAACGCTGAGAGGCGCAGGCATCGCCGGGTGTGGCGATGGTCGAGTGTAACGATTAACGGCAGAAGGGGCAGTACCTGCTGCCCCGTTGCGCTGGGTTCCCCGTGGCGGACGATTTACTCGCCGAGGTGCCGCCGGATCTTGTCAATCAAATCAACCGGTTTAAACGGTTTGGTGATGTAATCGGCTGCGCCCATTGCCAGCCCCTTTTGAATGTCTTCCTGACTGACCCGCGCAGTCAGAAAAAGCAGCGGAATGTGCGCGGTCTCCGGGTTTGCTTTCAGCGCGTTCAGGACGCCGTAGCCATCCAGCACGGGCATCAGCACATCGCAGATGATCAGGTCAGGTTTTGCACTGTTGATCAACTGCAAACCCACCTGACCGTTCTCGGCGCCGAGCGCGTTGAAGCCTTCCAGCACAAGCGTGTCAATCAAGCCGTCGCGCAGATCGGCTTCATCTTCAATGACGATAATCGTTGCCATGTGTATGATCCACCATGATTGCCTCAATCTATCCTTAATTATACTTAAGATTCTACCATGTATTGTTGAAAGTTCATGAAATTAGAATATTCGGATGGTTAGAAACAGGTTCTAACGGATTTCAAGCGTTTGCAGTCGGGCGGCGTCGCCCACCGGCTGCCCGGCAGCGTCCGTCACAGGCGGGCGATCCCCATTGCCGCACTGCCCGGCGGGCAGCGTGTCACAGGTATACAAACCCACAATCAAATCATACGTTCCTGCCGGTATGTCTGCCGGCAGCACAATGCTGTATTGATCCCGGAGGTAGCCGCTGGCGTCCCATTCCTTGGTCGGGCGATCCGCAGGATTGAGCTTATCCGCCTGCGCCAGTGGCGGTCCCCCCTGGGAAAGATGCACAAAGCTGGCATAGCCATAGTGTGTCGCGCCGTTGGGCGCATACCAGTACACCGTGAGCTGCACAGTATCGCCGGGATGAAACACACTGCCGTTCAGATCATACCCCAGCAGTTGCAGCGCATCTCCAAAGTTAAAGACCACCGGATGCTGCGCAAGCTGCACCGTGCCCGGCGCGGACTCAACCCATGCGCCGCCGGGACGCAGCAGCAGCAGCGCCAGCAGCAGACTCGCCGCGCCACCTGCCAGCAATCCCGCGTGCGCGGCAGGCAGCAGGTCCGGGACGCGAATTGGCGGTGGGGCAGGCAGCAGCGCTGTTCCTGCCTGCGCGGGTTCACGCGCCAGCAGCGCCAAGGTGGCAATCAATAGAATTACCGCTGTCGCTGTCCCAATGTTACCCAGCGCACGCGCGGGTGTGCTGCCCAGCACCAGCGTAACGGTGTGTTCACCAGCCGGCACGGGCAGGGTAATCAACCCGTGCGGGTCGGACGGCGTGATCGGCACCGGTTCGCCATCAATCGCAGCGCTCCACCCGGCGAAATCGTAAATCAGCACTTCCAGCGTGAACGCTGTCGGTGCCTGCACGCGCCAATGGTGTTCCTGTGGCGCGTTGTTCAGCAGCGTGACCTGCACGCCCGGCGGCAAAATCTCCTGATGGGCGTGGTCAACCGGGTAGCCGTCCGCATAATCTGCCAGCAGGCGCGGCGTCGCGTCCGGCTCAACAAACACAGCGGCGGGCAGATATTCATTGGAAAAGGTGGTTGCGCGCTGGCGACCGGCGAGTTCCTGTTCGTGGTACGCGGCGGGCGAGGTGTCCACCGTCGTATGTTCCCATTCATCCACATAGAGCGTCGGCAGCGCCAGCGCAACCAGCGCCGCGACGATGCCCGCCAGCAGCGGCAGGCTCAACCGCGTGGGCAGGCGTTCCAGCCAGTGTCCGTTAAAAGCGGCAAGCAGCGCCAGGCAGAACGCCGCCGGACCGAGCAGCCGCCAGGGGAATTGCAGGAATGCCAGCGCCCCCAGCGCATCCCACAGGAACGCAGCAGCGGGCAGCATCAGCGCGATGAAGACAATGCCCAGCAGCCCGAAGAACAGCGCGGTCTGCCGGGTTTGTCCGGGCAGTGCCTGGTCTCCGCGGCGCAGCAGAATAACGCCCAGCCCGCTGCTGCCGGTCAGCGCCAGCACCCACTGTGCTACACCGAGGTTGAGCTGCAAGCGTAAGCCATTGATCGCGCCGCCGTCCGGGCGCGGCGTGAAAGCCAGCAGCGCATCCAGCGGCACGAAGAAGTTGCGATAATCAAGCTGGGCGACGGCGGTCAGGTTGCCCAGCCGCACGGCGTCACTTTCGAGCATAACCGGCAGCCAGAAGAAACTGCCCAGCCCCACACCCAACGCCAGCGCCCACAGCGCCAGGGCGGTATGCCGGGTGTTCTGCGCCAGCACTAACTGTACCAGCGCGCGCCAGCCCGCCGCGCGCAGGGCAATGACGACTTGCACCAGTGTGCTCCAACCCAGCCACGCGGCAATCAGCCCGGTGAGCACCAGCGCCATCAGGTTGTGTGTCAGAATCAGCAGGGCGCTGCCCAACGCCGCCAGCAGCAGTGCCCGGCGTCCGCCGCTGTCCAACAGCCAGCCATAGGCGCACAGCACCCATGGGAACAGCGCCAGCGCGGTCATTTCGGGGTATGCCCCGCGTGCATAAGGTTCTGTGAAAAGAATATACGGGC
Source organism: Anaerolineae bacterium (assembly GCA_034435675.1). Taxonomy (GTDB): domain Bacteria; phylum Chloroflexota; class Anaerolineae; order Aggregatilineales; family Phototrophicaceae; genus DAOTWP01. Next base: position 3,235 of record DAOTWP010000136.1, on the reverse strand, counting down.
TGTAGGTATAGCTCAGTGCCGCCAGCACGCCGCCGGTCCTGCCGCCATAGCGCCGGGCAAACAGGTATGTGCCTGCCCCCCCCGCGAACAGCGCCAGCGCGATCAGCAGGCGCAGGCTGTTGACCGCGTCAAGCGCAAATACGCGCATCAGGATGCTCGTCAGCCAGTATGCCGCCCCGGCGTAATAGTGAAACAGCGGCGCGCCGTAGCCGGTATAGAACGTTTCTGCCCAGCGCGGCGTGAGCAGCCCATGCGCCCAGGCGCGATCCATCTCTGCCACACGGTAGACGTGATACAGCACATCACTGCCGTTGGGCAATCCGGGGCGCGCCAGCAGCGGATAGAGCGAAAAACTGCACAGCAGCAGCACCAGCAGCAGTGCGCCATCCGCCTGCCGCGCCGTGTGCCACAGCGCTTTTGCCCACCGTGCTGGAACGGCTGTTTGCGCTGTCGGGTGCGCTGCCGTGCGCCGCTTTGCGCCAGCCGCTGCGGGTCTGATGTCCGGGGAATTGAGCCTTACCACTGCTTCGTCTCCGCCCTTCTGGGTGCACGCACAGCCGCTGCGTCGCTGCTGTGCCGCTGCCGTGGGACTAGAAATCGGTTTTCGGCAGGCATTGTAGCCCAGAAAAGCGTCGCACTGTAGGGGAGGACTGGATTGGTGTGCCTGCGGGTCTCATCGGCTTCTCACCAGTTGTTTACCTGCCCGCAGGTAACGCTAATTCGGAGTTTACATCTATAGTGTAGCATGACGAGATCAAGCTACATGGGGCTGCTAACGATGTTTTCCGAACGTGAACTCAATTCCCTGTGTAATTGCAGATCTGTAATGGAAATGGATGAGGAGTAAACACGATGCCAATGGTAGGACAGCAGGTACCCGATTTTGAACTGCGCAATCAGGACGGCGGGCTTGTCCGTTTGCGTGATCTGCGCCAGCAGAAAGTGATCATCTTCGCCTTTTCTCCCGATGACCCTGACAGCAGCGTGCTGGCAGCCGGGTTCAACGATGCGCAGGCGCAGATTGCCGAAAGCAACGGACTGGTGCTGGGCATCAGCACAGAGACGCCCGCAGCGCTGTGGGCGTGGCACGCACAGCACGGGCTGTCGTTTGACCTGTTGAGCGATCCCGATCATGAAGTGCTGGAGACGTGGGGCGCGTGGGGCAGCATTCAGGATAGCAGCGAACGTAAGAATGGCGTGCTGCGTGCCTATTGGGTAATTGACGAGGCAGGGCTGGTGATTGACGCGCTGGTGCGCGGCGGCGCGGAGCAAAGCGTGCGCTTGGCGCTCAAGACGCTGGCGGCGTATACCCGGATGCGTTCGGCGTAGCCGTGCTGCTGTGCCAGGGGGCGGCGCTGCCGGTCCTGCGCTTCCCCTTCGCCCTTTGCTGCCCCGATGCGCAGCATTGAGGCAGCGTGCGTTTCATTTTCAGGACAGCGAAAATAGCGCATAAACGGATGTACACTAAAAAGATGAAATCAAACCGACAGGCACAAAGCACACAAAGTAGTGCACTGAAGCACACGAAGTAGTGCACTGAAGCACACGAAGTAGCGCACTGTGCTTTACGCCTTCGCGCCCGTTGCGCCTCGTTATTCAATGTCTTTTTCAGGAGAACAAGAGCCATGCCTAAAGTAGGTGATGTCGCCCCGGATTTTGAACTGCTTAATCAGGACAGCAAGCCAGTCAGGCTCAGTGATCTGCGCGGCAAGCGCGTGCTGCTGTTCGCCTATCCCAGAGCGGGCACGCCGGGCTGCACCGAGCAGGCGTGCGGCTTTCGTGATGCTTTCCCGCGTATCGAGGCGGCGAACACGCTGGTGCTGGGCATCAGCCCGGATGCGCCGAAGGATCAGCTCAAGTGGAAACAGGCGGAAAACCTGCCTTACGACCTGCTCAGTGACCCGGAGCATAAGGTGCTGGAAGCCTGGGACGCCTGGGGCGAAAAGAGCATGTACGGTAAAAAGTACATTGGCGTCATTCGTTCGCATTGGGTGATTGACGAGCAGGGTGTGGTGGTGGACGCGCAGCTTGGTGTCAGCCCGAAGAACAGCATTGCCGCAGGACTGAAGCAGCTCGGTGTGGAGGGCAGCTAGCTACCCCTTGTCCTGAGAGGGCAGCGCAGGGCTGACGGTTCGGCGCTCCATCCGGGGAGCTGCTGCGCGTGTCCCGTAAGGGGAGTATCTCAGACACTCCCCTGCACAGCACACCCAGCGATTACAACTCCTGTGCCCAGTAATCATTGGCGCTCCCCTGATACGCCAGCCCACACAACAGGCTTGTCCCTGTTGCACAGCGCGCATTCCCCCGTACAATGCATAACATGACCAGATTATCCCGACACCCGCTGCTGCCGCTGCTGCTGGCGCTGTGCCTGCTGCTGCCGGTGTACCTCTCCACGCTGCAAACAATTCCCAACGGCGCGGAGCTGGACTATTTCATGATTGATGTGGGCGAAACGCAGATTGTGCTGAATGTGTGGGGCACGCTGCACAGTACCGGCTACCCGCTGTACGTTATCCTCGGCAATCTGCTGACAACGCTGCTGCGCACGGTGGGGGTTGACGCGCTGGCGGCAGCGGCGCTGACCTCGCTGTTGTGGGGGCTGCTGGCGCTGACCGTTCTGTACGCGCTGCTGCGCACTATGCTGCGCGACAACGCCTTTAACGGCTGGATCGCGGCGGGCGTTGTGCTGCTCTACGGGCTGACGCGCACCGTCTGGATTCACCATGTCATCGCGGAAATCTACACGTTTGGGCTGCTGCTGCTGGTCCTGCTGCTGTGGCTGGCGCTGCGCGAACCGCCGATACGCCGACGGCTGCCGCCAAGGCTGTATCTGCTGGCGCTGGTCGGCGGTGTGGCTGTGTTTCATCACCGCGCGCTGCTGATGGTCGCCCCGGCACTGCTGTTCGCCGCCTGGCGTGATCTGTTCACTGTGCTGCCGGGGGCGCGGCGCTGGCGGGTGATCCTGCGCCGCTGCATCGTCTGCCTGCTGCTGGGGCTGCTCGGTGGCGTGCAGTACGGCTATCTGCTGGCGCGGGCACAGGCAGGCGCGGCATGGGTTTACGGCGAACCGGGCACGCTGCAAGGGCTGTGGGATCAGTTCATCGGCACGGAAGCAAGCCGCTTCATTGGCACGCCAGGCACACCGGACGCACTGCTGGCGAACTTCGCGCTGGTCAACCGCGTGCTGCTGGCAGACCTGACACTGCCGGGGCTGCTACTGGGGCTAACCGGG
>DAOTWP010000135.1:0-1861 GCA_034435675.1 Anaerolineae bacterium | reverse complement strand
GGATTATCTTGAAACGGACGACTTCTGGAATGCTGTTGACGACGACCCGAACCACGAGTGGACGGCAGAAGAAGCGTTGGAATACGCCTACGGGCTGCCTGCGCTGTTTACCCCCGGCGAAGACTTCTATTACTCCAACAGCAATTACCTGCTGGCGCAGCTTGTACTCGAAAGTGCTGCCGGTGTACCGCTGCACGAACTGCTGCGCGAGCTGATTCTTGACCCGCTGGACCTGCGCGACACCTATACGCAGGTGTTCGAGTCACTGCCAGGCGGATTCGTATTTGGCTATGAAGACTGGGATGGCGACGACGAACTGGATGAGGTCAGCGACATCAACGACGGCGCCGGGCTGGCAGATGGCGGACTGGTTTCCACCACCGCTGATGTGACGACCTTCTACACTGCCCTATTGCAGGAGCAAACCCTGCTCAGGGACGACTCGTTGGATGCGCTGTCCAATTTCCTGCCGGAAGAAGAAGGCAGCTACGGTCTGGGTCTGGGGCTGTGGGAAACCGACTGGGGCGATGCTGTGGGACATTCCGGCGCAGTAGTGGGCTTTGCCAGCATTGGCATTTATCTGCCGGAATACGCGACAATCATTGTTGTGCTTTCTGCCAGTTTTGAGGTTGATCCCGCAGAGGTCGCGGTCGCCATTGGCGCAGCCCTGCTCGACTGAAGCGGTCTGTGCGCTGGCGGTACTACGTGGGGCAGCCTGGGTTCTGCCCCACCCCACAACAGCCGCCCACGAGTGGGTTACTCGTTGAACATCGCGCCCACGCTGAGTCCCAGATGCGAACGTTTGACGACTTCGCCCAGCAGCGGACCCACCGACAGAATGGTCATATTCGGCAGGATGCGTTCAGGGGCAAGCGGCACTGTATTGGTGACAATAATTTCATTCAAATCCAGCCCGCGCAGGCGTTCAACGGCTTCACCCGCCAGCAGCGGATGCACAAAGCTGAGGTAAATCTCCTGCGCGCCCTCTCGCCGCAGCAGATTCACTGCATTAACCACACTGCCGCCGGTGAGTACTTCATCGTCCACCAGCAGCACATTCTGCCCGCGAACATCCCCGATCAGCGTCAGCGCCTCTGATATACCCGCGTTGCCCACCCGGCGCTTTTCGATAATTGCCAACGGGGCATGCAGTTTTTCCGCCCAGTTGCGCCCCTGCTTGGCAAAGCCCAGGTCCGTCGCCGCAACAACAAGATTGGGCACTGCCTTCTGCTTGACATAATCGCTCAGCAGGTGAAAGGCGGTCAGTGCATCGCCGGGGATGTTGAAGAAACCCTGAATCTGCCCGGCATGCAGATCAATCGTGATATAACGATTTGCCCCGGCAGTTTCGATGATATTCGCCAGCAGCCGCGCCGAAATAGGCACACGGGGCTGGTCTTTTTTGTCGGAACGCGCATAGGGAAAGTAGGGAACAATCAGGTTGATCCGCTTGGCAGAGTCCCGCTTGAGAGCGTCAATCATAATCAGCATTTCAAAAATTTTGTCGTGCAGCGGCGTTGCCATTGTCTGAATCAGATAGACATCTTTGCCGCGCACGCTTTCTTCCAGCCGCACAAAAATATTCTCGTTGGCGAACACCGCGCGGGTGTGCCTGCCCAACGGAATTTGCAGATAGTCCGCAATTTCATGCCCCAGTTCTTCTGCCGAAGACCCGGCAAAGAGACGAATATTTCCGATCAATTCGTGCCACGATTCTTCCAGTTGCACCGCTACCGATTCAGCCGTGATCTTTGTGCCGGGGACTTTCGTCGTCATTTCACCTGCCCCTGTTAAATCTGCGCCTTTGCGAGAATCTGCTGCACCGCGTGCTGCGGTGGCAGCGCCCGTGTTTGCACTGCCG
>DAOTWP010000134.1:0-4223 GCA_034435675.1 Anaerolineae bacterium | reverse complement strand
ACGGATAAAAAGCGATGATGTATAAAAGACTACTCCTGTTTTTGCTGCTCCTGATTCTGCCCGCTGCTGCACTGGCACAACAGCCTGGCGCAGACGGCATTGGCGACCCGTATTTTCCGCAGTTGGGCAACGGCGGTTATGATGTACAGCATTACACACTCGACCTGACCGTTGACATGGAGCGCAACCTGATTGCCGGGACGGCGACCCTTGAGGTATTGGCGCTGGAAGATTTGAGCGCCTTCAATCTCGATTTTGCCGGGTTTGACATTGATGATGTGACCGTGAACGACGTGGCAGCGACTTTTGTACGCAGCGGTGAACGCGAACTGACGGTGCGCCCGGTAGAAGCGCTGCTGGCAGACGAACCGTTTACCGTGCTAGTGCGTTACAGTGGTGTGCCCGGTGGCAGCGCGGGAGCTTTATTTGCACAGGGCTGGTATGCCTATCCGCGCGGGGTGTTTGTCGCCAGCGAACCGGATGGTTCTGCCAACTGGTTCCCGGTGAACGATCATCCGCTCGACAAGGCAACCTATACCTTTATCATCACGGTAGCGGAACCGTGGGTTGTGGCGGCAAACGGCACGCTGCAAGACGAAACCGACAACGGCGATGGCACGCGCACTTATACGTGGGAAATGCCCTATCCGATGGCAAGTTATCTGGCGACAGTCAATATTGCCGAGTTCGAGGTGCAGACCGAAGAAGGTCCTGACGGCATCGTGATCCGCAATTACTTCCCCGCCCGTGTGGCGGACCGTGTCGCACCACTTTACGCCCGCACCGATGAGATGCTGGCACTGTTCAGCGAATTGTTCGGTCCCTATCCGTTTGATGTCTACGGTGTCGTTGTGGCAGATGTTGATCTGCCCTTCGCGCTGGAAACCCAGACGATTTCATTGTTTGGCAACGGCGCTGTGGAAGAATATGTCGTGGCGCACGAACTGGCGCACCAGTGGTTCGGCAACAGCGTTACCCCGGCAGGCTGGCAGGACATCTGGCTGAACGAAGGCTTTGCGACCTATGCCTCATGGTTATGGATTGAATATGCCTATGGTGCAGAGGCAATAGAAGGCTATCTGCGTGATACCTACTATGAGCTGGCGAATCCGATATTTGTGGCAGGTACAGTTGCTCCTGTAGGCAAACCCGCGCCGGACAACCTGTTCAGTGGGCTGGTCTATATTCGCGGCGGCATGACCCTGCATGCGCTGCGGTTGCAGGTGGGCGATGCAGTGTTTTTTGATATTCTGTCCAATTATGCCCTGGAATTTGCCTATAGTAACGCCAGCACCGCCGATTTCATCGCCCTTGCCGAAATAATCAGCGGGCAAGACCTGGAAGCGTTTTTCGACGCCTGGATTTATGATCTGGCAATGCCCGCTATCCCGGAGATGGAACTGTATCCGCCGGAATAGTTTTGCCTGGTCTGTGTGTTCTGCGTTATAATCTACTGCTGTCCCCCGGGGTATGGTCCTGCCATACCCCACCCTGCTCCTACACCGCCCATGCTGATTGAACAAAAGGAATACTAATTATGCGTATCGGATTACAAATCCCGAATTTCACTTATCCTGAGGGCGCTGACAAGCTGGGCAGCAAGCTGGCTGAAATTGCCCGTACTGCCGATGCTGCCGGATTCTACAGTCTGTGGGTTATGGATCACTTTTTTCAGATCGCGATGATCGGTCCGCCGGAAAACGACATGCTCGAAGGCTACACGACACTGAGCTACTTTGCCGGGTTGACGCGCAATGTGAAGCTGGGCACGCTCGTTACCGGCGTGATTTACCGCTATCCCGGCATTCTGGTGAAGACGGTGACCACGCTCGATGTGCTCTCAGGCGGGCGGGCGTATCTTGGTATTGGCGCGGCATGGTTCGAGCGTGAAGCGCTGGGACTGGGCGTGCCTTTCCCGCCGCTGAAGGAACGCTTTGAACGGCTGGAAGAAACGCTGCAAATCGCGCACCAGATGTGGCGCGGCGAGGTCAAGCCGTTTGAAGGCAAACATTTCCATCTGGCAGAAACGCTGTGCAGCCCGATGCCGATCAGCAAACCGCACCCGCCGATCATGATTGGCGGCATGGGCGAAACCAAAACCCTGAAGATGGTGGCACAGTATGCCGATGCCTGCAACCTGTTCGCCCGCATTGGCGACGAGATGCTGCGGCAGAAGCTGGATGTGCTGAAACGCCACTGTGACAGTGTTGGGCGTGACTTTGCCGAGATTGAAATCACGGCACTCAGCACGGCACAGCTTGCCCCTGGCGCGATGACTGCTGCGGAAGTGATTGCGCACTGTGAGGCACTGGCGCGGCTCGGCGTTCAGCATGTGATCTTCAACATGCCCAACACACAGGACATCACACCTCTGGATGTGTTTGGCAAGGAAATTATCCCGGCTGTAGCGGCGCTCTGACGCACGAGGACAACGACGGATGAAATTGGGTCTCTTGATTCCCGATTGGAATGAGGTCAGTCACGGCAGCACGGTGAGTGCTGCGCTGGCGGCGGCAGCGCGTATGGCAGAAATGGCCGGCTTCAGCAGCCTGTGGACACTGGATCATTTCTTCCAAATGGAGGTTGCCGGCGCGGCAGAAGAACCCATGCCGGAGGCTTACACCGCGCTTGCCTTTGCTGCCAGCCAGACCTCACGGATCAAACTCGGTGCGCTGGTCACGGGCGTAATCTACCGCTATCCCGGCGTGCTGGTCAAAACGGTCACGACGCTCGATGTGCTGTCCGGCGGGCGGGCGTATCTGGGCATTGGCGCGTCATGGTACGAACGCGAGGCGCACGGGCTGGGCGTGCCTTTCCCCCCGCTGGCGGAGCGCTTTGAACGGCTGGAAGAAACGCTCCAAATCGCCCACCAGATGTGGCGCGGCGAGGTCAAACCCTATCAGGGCAGGCATTACCAGTTGGCAGAAACGCTCGGTGTGCCGATGCCCCTGAGCAAACCGCATCCGCCGATTCTGATTGGCGGTGGCGGCGAGAAGAAAACCCTGCGCTTGGTGGCGCAGTATGCCGACGCCTGCAACTTCGACACCGGCATTGGCTATGATGGCATTCGTCATAAGCTCAGTGTGCTGCGCGAACACTGCGCGGCAGTCGGGCGTGACTATGACAGCATTGAGCGTACTGCCGTGACCGATGTTCGCCTGGGCGATGGTGGCTTTTCCCCACAAGGGCTGCTTGACCATTTCGGGGCGCTGGCAGCGGTAGGCGTGCAGCAGACCATCTGCCGGCTGCACGGGGTGACTGACCCGGCAGTCTTTGAGCTGTTCAGTACACAAATCTTCCCGCATCTGCCGCAGTAACCGCTGCGCTGTAACGGGTCAGCGCGATCGACGCAACGCTCCCATTCACAGGTGATGCCTGTGGGTGGGAGTCTGGCACCTTCCCCACAGCGCCCTTGCTGTGGAATGCGCTACAATGGCACGCAGGTTCTTGTTTCTGCTCTCTGCCGGAGGAACTATCCCGTGCGCCTGACCCGCCCCAGTGACCTGCGCCTGACCGATGTTACCCCTCACATGCTGATCTTTACTGCGGATGGTGGCGAGCGCTTTCAGCTCACAGTGTTAGATCATGATCTGCTTCGTGTGCAGTTCTTCCCGGATGGCAAACCGCGCGTTGAACGGACATGGACTATCGTGGACGAAACCGGAGACACACCGCGCGAGGGGCGGCGGCGCGATGATTTGTCACCATTTCCGCTGCCTGGTTTCACTCATGAGGTCGAGGGTGACGTGGTGCGGCTGCGTACACAGTCGCTAAGCGTCGAAATCACACAAGGGACACAGTTTGGGCTGCGCTGGCTGACCCTTGATGGAGCGGAATTCGCCCGCGATGCCCACCGCCGTGCCTATCCCTATGATCAGGATGGTGCTGTCTATCACTACATGATCCGCCGTGAGGATGAGCATTATTACGGCTTCGGCGAGAAAGCAGGTCCATTGGACAAAGCCAATCTGCGGATGCGCATGTTCAACCTTGATGCAATGGGCTACAACGCCGAACACGGTGACCCGCTGTATAAGCACATCCCGTTTTATATCACGTTCGTGCCGGAAGTAAACACGACTTACGGGCTGTTTTACGACACCTTCGCCACCTGTACGTTCGATATGGGCAAAGAAACCGACAATTATTACGAGACCTATCGCTACTTTCAGGCGGAGCTGGGTGACCTGGACTATTATCTGATTTACGGTGGGAATATCGCC
>DAOTWP010000133.1:0-22954 GCA_034435675.1 Anaerolineae bacterium | reverse complement strand
GATTGGGCTTACCGGATCAAGAACGCGGGATGGAAAATCTTCTACTATCCGCAGGTGAGCGTGAAACACGTGAAACGCGCCGCGAGTCGCCAGAGCCAGCGGGCACAGTTCGAGTTCTACCGGGCGATGCTGATTTTCTACCGGAAACACTACCGGGCGAAGACACCGCTGTGGATGCACGGACTGGTGCTGCTGGGGCTGCTGCTCAAGGGTGGGCGCAGCCTGTGGCCGGAGATGCGACAACCACCGTACCCAGCCGCAAGCACCTGATCCATTACGCCGCAAAGCACGCCAGTCGTGCGCAGCGGACGAAATTCGTGCTGGGCTTGCTGCAATTTGCGCTGGATGTGTTGATGCTGGCTGGTGCGTTCGCCCTCGGTTACTGGGCGCGTAGTGCGCTACCCCTGTTTGGCGTCCCGGAAAGTCCGCCTGCATTTGTGCTCTATCTGCCGACGCTGGTGCTGCATGTGGGCATGGTGCTGACGATCTTCTATTTCTCGCGCCTGTATCACCTGCGCCGTGCCATTAGCCGCATAGATCAGGCGCGCACTGTGCTAGGGGCAGTAACGATTGGCGCGGTGCTTGCCAGCGGGCTGCAGGACCTTTTGTTTAAAGGTTCGCTTTTTGAAATTGATTATCCGCGCTCAATGTTCTTCTACGTGTGGATGTTCAGCGCGGTAATGGTGATGCTTGGGCGCGAACTGTTCGTGAACATCCGTGCGTTTGTGCGGCGCAGAGGGCTGGATCGCGACAACCTGATTATTATCGGTACAGGCAAGATTGCCCGTGACATCACCGGCAAGATTAAATCTCGCCCGGAACTGGGCTATAACATTGTTGGCATTGTCAATGGTAGTTCTAAAGGCAGGGTGCTGGGGGTGCGCATTCTCGGCACTTACAGCGACCTGCCTGTGCTGATTGACACCTTCAACGTGCAGCAGGTGATTATCGCCCTGCCGGACGCCAAACGCAGCGAACTGGTTGATCTGATCACCCTGTGCCAGCGCGGGCGGGTGGATATCAAGGTCTACCCGGACATGTTCGCTTATATGGCGGGCGACCTGAACGTGGATGATTTGGGCGGTGTGCCGCTGCTCACCGTGCGCGATATTGCCCTGCGCGGTTGGCGCCTGAGCCTCAAGCGCGCGATGGATTTCTGGGGCGCGCTTGCCGGGTTGATCCTGCTCTCCCCGCTGATGCTGCTGACCGCGCTGCTGATCCGGCTGGAATCTCCCGGACCGATCTTTTATACCCAGATGCGTATGGGACTGGACGGGCGACCATTCCCGATGATCAAGTTCCGCTCAATGCGTCAGGATGCCGAAAATCATGGTCCCGGCTGGACTACTGCTGCCGACCCGCGTGTCACCCGGTTGGGGCGTTTTATGCGCCGTACGAGCTGGGACGAAATTACCCAGTTGATTAATGTGCTGCTGGGGCAGATGAGCCTCGTCGGTCCGCGCCCGGAGCGCCCGGTCTATGTGCAGCAGTTCCGCGTACAGATTCCCCGTTATATGGAACGTCACCGCGAAAAAGCCGGGATGACCGGCTGGGCGCAGGTCAACGGGCTGCGCGGTGATACCTCGATTGCGCAGCGCACGTCGTATGACCTGTGGTATGTCGAAAACTGGTCTATCTGGCTGGATATCAAGATCATCATCCGTACCGTGCTGCAAATTGTGCTGCGGCGTGAGAAAAACGCCTACTGAACAGCATTCGGCTACAGCATGCTGGCATGGCGCTCGTTTGTTCTCGGTGCCAGTCGCCCCGTGCTGCCCCTACCAAAGCGCTACAGCGTGGATTGCTGTTTGGGTGTACGATCAACTTGTATGCCTGTTAGCAATCCTTGCATGTATGGCGATTGAACGGCTGCTGGGTGAATTGTGCCGGTGTGTGCGGATGCCTGAGCGCTGTGCCGGCGAATCGTCAGCCTGTTAGAGGGGGCGTATGGATCTTAAATCATTGGAAGCCGCGATGCACGCCTTTGTAGAAAGCAAAGGCTGGTATCACCCGGACTCGCCCAAGCCGCAGACACCCAGGAATCTGGCGGTGTCGCTGGTGTTGGAAGCCGCCGAAGTGCTGGAACATTTCCAGTGGCAGGACACGGCTGCCGACAGCGCGGAACTGGCGGGCGAATTGGCGGATGTGATGCTCTACCTGCTGCAACTGGCAAGCATCAGCGGCATTGACCTGGGGCAGGCAGTCCTGGATAAGCTCAGCGTGAATTATGGACGGCACTGGGAAACACGACGCACCACCGGAACTGACGGCTGAACTGCCTGAATCCGCTCTCAAGCTGCTGCACGCGGCACCCGCCCCGCAGTGGCCCTTTTCGCGTCCGGCGCTGCTTGCCGGGCTGCGGCGGCATCTGGATGCCCCCAACCTGCGCCTGCGCGAGATTTCGCCCCGCCCGCTGCCGCGCATTGTCCCCGACTCCTCGTTTACGAAAGCCGGTACAACCCTCAGCGCTATGTCCGTTGGCGTCACGCTTGATGGCGATGAATACTCGTTGGCGCTGCTGCTTAAGGAACCGCCCGTCACGCCGGACGGGCGGGTGCTGACTGCCGTCGGGGAACGAGAATACGGCATCTATCGCCGCCTTGCGCCGCATCTGCCCATGCTCGTGCCCAGTCTGGTTGCAGGCGATCCCTACGAGGGCTGGATCGTCATTGAAGGCGTTTCCGCGATGCGCCCGATGGACGCCTGGGAACCTGACGATTACCGCGAAGCGCTGCTCAACCTGGTCAAGCTGCATGACCGCTTCTGGGGCGCCGGAGAAGACCTGCTCGTGTTCCCCTGGCTGGCGCGCCCATTTGAGGCGGATTACGATGCTACTGTGCAGGCGGCGGTTGAGGCGGTTGAGGGGTTGACACAAAACGCCCACCTGCCAGGGTTGCAGGACGCGCGTTATCAAAGCCTGTTCCGCACAATTGCTGCTGCTGCTGACCGGATTGCCGAACCGCTGCGCGAAGAGAAAATGACGCTGGTACATGGTGACTACTGGCCCGGCAATATTGCCCGCCAGATTGACGGGCGCATGATGGTTTTTGACTGGCAGTTGGCGGGTATCGCCCCCGGTGTTCTCGATTTTGTCGGGTTTGTGCAGGCGACACGCATGCACCTGCTGCCAGAAATCAGCATCGGCGTGATGGTCGATTATTACCGCGAACAATGCGAACAGTATGTTAAACCCGGATGGGATGATGACCGCTTTGAACAGCTTTGGGATCATGCCCTGCTGTGGCGTTTTCTGGCGTACTGGCTGCCCCGCCTGGCGATGATGCAGCCGCAGACCTACCTGGGGGTGCAGCGCCTGTTCAGCGCAGTCTGGCTGGAGCCGCTGTTTCGGGCGGCGGAAAAACGCCTGCTGCCGCACCCCTCTTGAAATCCGCCCCAAAATCGTGTATTGTCCAATAGTGGCAGTTTGTGGCAGTTATCACAAATGCCATACTGGTTCGGATCACAATGTTTACGAGGACACCCGCATCATGCGTGAATGTGCTTGCACAGCAAACACCACGCGCGGTACGCTGACACAGGCGTACCCGCGACCGTGCCGCTAACCGGTTAACCGAATCCGGCGCAGTGTTGGCTGCGCGACGGACGTGAGGGGTGTCGGTAGCAGCATGGTGTTTGCGGGGCGGTGCAAGTGGTGGCTTCGCAATCCTTATCGGGTAAGGACAACGGCATAAGGTGGCAGCCGGTGGACGCAGTCCTTTGTGGGTGTGCGTGGCGCACCGCAGGTCACCAGCACTTCTACTGACTCCGTCATCAGGATATCCTGCTGCGCCGTAGCCGCCCGGCGGTCGTGCGCTATAATAGCGTCGTTTAGACCAGACCAACCGCATTTAAGGACGTTGCCATGACAACACAGGCAGTCACGCCACAAAGTGAGGATTTCTCCAGGTGGTACAATGAAATCGTTTACAAAGCCGACCTGGCGGCGCAGTCGCCCGTGCGCGGCTGCATTATCATCAAGCCCTACGGTTACGAACTGTGGGAAGGTATTCGCAATGGGCTGGACAAGCGCTTTAAGGCGACCGGACACCAGAATGCCTATTTCCCCCTGTTCATCCCGGAGAGCTATCTCAAGCGCGAGGCAGAGCATGTCGAGGGCTTCAGCCCTGAACTGGCGGTTGTCACCCACGCGGGTGGCAAGCTGCTGGAAGAACCGCTGGTCGTGCGTCCTACATCGGAGACGATCATCGGCGAGTCGTTCAGCCAGTGGATTCAGTCCTACCGCGATCTGCCGCTGCTGATCAACCAGTGGGCGAATGTTGTGCGCTGGGAACTGCGCACCCGCCCGTTTCTGCGCACCACCGAATTTCTGTGGCAGGAAGGGCACACCGCCCACGCGACGGAGGCAGAAGCAGAGGCAGAAACCCTGCAAATGCTCGATGTCTATGCTGACCTTGCGATCAACGAGGCGGCAATCCCGGTAGTCAAGGGGCGTAAGAGCAGCATTGAGCGCTTTGCCGGGGCACTGCGCACCTATTCGATTGAAGCGATGATGCGCGACACGAAGGCACTGCAAGCCGGCACCAGCCATAATCTGGGGCAGAACTTTGCCCGCGCCTTCAATATCAAGTATTTGTCTGAGGACAACACTGAGGAATACTGCTGGACGACCTCGTGGGGCATGAGTACGCGCATGGTCGGTGCGGTGGTGATGACCCACGGTGATGACAAAGGGCTGCGGCTGCCGCCACGCCTTGCGCCTATCCAGGTGGTGATCGTGCCGATCTTCAAGAGCGATGCCGAAAAGACTGCCGTGCTGGAAGCGGCGCAGCGCATCAGGGCAGCGCTGGAAGCGGCGCAGCTTCGGGTGCGCGTGGATTTGCGCGAAGGTATGACCCCCGGTTTCAAATTCAACGACTGGGAAATGCGCGGTGTTCCTCTGCGGCTGGAAGTCGGACCCAAAGATGTCGAAAGCGGTAACGCGGTGCTGGCACGCCGCGATGTGCCCGGCAAAGAAGGGAAGCGTGTCGTCACGCAGGCGAATATCGCCGCGCAGGTGCAGCCGCTGCTGGATGAGATTCAGGCGTCGCTGCTGGCGCAGGCAGTGGATTTCCGCGAGGCAAACACGCACGATGTCAAATCCTATGACGATGTGCGCGATGTGGTCGAAAAGGGCGGCTGGGCGCGCGGCTGGTGGGCTGGCAGTGACGATGACGAGCGCCGCGTAAAAGAAGAGACCGGCGCGACCTTGCGCTGCTACCCGCTGGAACAGCCCGGCGGTGAAGGGACGTGCTTTCTGACGGGCACCCCCGCGCGCGAAGTGGCAATCTTCTCCAAAGCCTATTGATCGTTCTTAGACGGGACTCTCGCCTGTCAGCTTGCGAACAAGGGGTTAACCCCCTTGTTCAGCTACAGGCTGCGGGTCAACAGGTCAGCATGAGCCGAGCCGTGTGATCGTTCAAATGTTCAACTTAAACGTTTAGGGTATAATTCTAACTCACATTTAACGTGTCTGGTTTATAATCTCGAGATGGGCGCAGGGGGGACTGCGGGTGTGCTGGTATAATGGCAGTGGCTGCCGCAGTCGTAATTTGCCATACAGCCAAAGCTTCCCCATTGGTGAAAATCTTGATTTGCAGTAGTGCAAATATCCGTTAAGCTGAAAGAAGTGTTGTGAAAACTGCACAGGCTGGGTGGCAATCGGTGCAACTGACGGACGAGAAGTACATTTGTTCCGCCATAAGGCTATGTAGATTGTACAATTGAACGCAATCAGACCGTTTGCTAGACTTATCTTGTTATGACGGATTTTAAATGTTTAGCGCGATGACCTTATTCAATCTGTTACCAGAAGCGCAAAAATAAACTTGTGCTTCCGCACATTGTGCGGGATTGCCTGCTGCCGCTCGCGCTGTGTTACGGGGGCGGTACGAATTTTTAGGATAGATTATGGCTGCTTATTTAGTCGTAGATGTCGATGATTTGCTGCAACGCTTTCAGGCGCGCGGCTTGTCTGTCGATCTGCAAGAACTGGCAGTGGGCTTACGTGGCGGTGCGGCGCTGGCTGCCGGGTTAGCCACTGTTGAAAAACTCAAAGCAATCGCGGTCGCCAACTGGACAGTGCACTCCCGGCAAACGCGCAACATCTTCCAGAACGCCGGGTACGAGATTTCGGTGGATGTGCTTGAACGCGACAAACTCGCGGACATGCTCATCTTTCATTACTTTTCCTTTGACCCGGATCCGGTGGATGAGCTAATACTCGTTACCACCAGCCGCGATTTGATTCCGCTGATCCGGCGGGTGCGCACCACCCGCAGCGCCCGTGTGCGCATGTGGGGCACAGAAGACGTGCTCCAGGGTACGGAATTCGCCAGCGAAGTGATCTTTCAGCCGCTGGAGTCGCTGCTGGGCATCCAGACGAAGAATGTCGCTGTCTACGTTGACTTTGAGAACATTGCTATCAGCCTGAATGAGCAGGGCTTCATGGTCAATCTCGACCATTTGATTGACCGCTTTGTCAAGCAGGCGCGGGCACATGGGCAGGTGGTCAAAATGGCAGCCTATGCGCCGTGGGGACAACGCGGCGCGCTGCCGCCACTGGTCGATTCCTCCGGGCGCGAAATTGCTGAAGAAGCCCCCAGCCGGCTGGCGCTGGCGAGTATTGACCCGGTCTTCAACCTGCCGGGCAAGAACAGCGCCGATGTCCGCATCGCCCGCGATGTCATGTCTGATGCCGGGCACGCCGATGCCGCCGATGTGTATATCCTCGCCAGTGGGGATCGCGATTTCAACGATGTGCTCAATGCCCTGCGCGCGCGCAACAAGACGGTGCTGGTCTGGGGTGTGCGCGGCAGCACCAGCCGCCTGCTGGAAAAGAACCCCAGCATTACGGTGGAATACATCGAAGACTTCACCAACCTGCAAACGCACCTGTCGCTGAGCAGTGCGCCCGTGTCTGACGAGCGCATGGATGCCGCCAGCTTCACGCCGTCACAGTGGACGAGCGTCATCGTCCAGTTTGACCGGCTGGCGGAAAGTATCGGATCAGAGGTGATTCGCACGCGCCAGCTTGTCAAACAGCTTCAGGATACCGGTGCGGTAGTGTCTGAACCGCGCGGCAATGACCTCGTTTCCCAGGCGATTTCGCTCGGCATTCTGCGGGTCATCTCCGGCAACGGCACGCTGGGGCTGAACGTCGCGCATCCCATCGTGGACAAGACGCGGCTGATTCTTGACCGCGTGGTGCGGCGTGTGGAAAACACCCTGCGCGTGCGCGGTTGGGAATACGTCAACTACGGCTTTCTGCTCAAAGGGTTGGCGATGGATCGTGAGCTGGATCGCCCTGGTTGCAACGAAAGCGACCAGTGGCGTTCACACTGGATCGACGCCCTGGTGCGCGAAGGCGTGCTGGTGCGCGAATTGATCCCGCACCGCCATAACCCGGAAGACCTGGTGCCGGTGATCAAACTGCCGTCGGACTTCAACGGCACCGTGCGGATGGACAGCAACAGCAGCTATGTGCCGCTGGAAGAAAGCGACATTACGTGGTCGGGGCTGCGGCTGGAAGAGCTGGATCAGCAGGAGCCGGAAACGGCAGACATGGTGCAGCGCATTATCGTCAGCGTCGAACAGTTCACCAGTTTCCGCCAGTTTGCGTGGTGCCCACTGGGCAGCCTGCACAAGCGCCTGCGCCCGTTCGATAACGGCATGGCTTTCCAGCGGGCGGTGGAATATCTGGTCGAAAACGACGCGGCAGAGATTGACGAGTACCCCAACCCGCAGAGCAATTTTAAGACCAAAGGCATTTCGCTGTATCAGGACAGCCCGATCTGCCAGACCATCTTACAGCAGCGCGACCACTTTATCCGCCTGCTGCTGGGCATGTACGAGCAGAACGTGCTGATTTCGGAGCAGACTATGCGCGCGGCTGATCCGGGCGGGGAATGGGACTTTGCATTGTGGTTTTCGATCATGGAAACCGAAAATGTGCTCAATGTTCTGCCGGGGCGCAGTGGGCAGTACAGCTTGTTTCGCACCCACCACACCGTCAATCTGGTGGCGGGTGAACGCGAAACCCGCGGGGACTAACGCCTGCCTGCTGCTGCATTGGGCGCAGGCAGGAAGCGGTTGTTGTGGGACGTGTGCCGGGGATCGGCTGGTGCGCTTCCCCTGCGGCATGCGCCCCTATCCGCTGTGCCAGCCCTCTGCTATAATCCCGCTGTTTATTCGGAACGACCACTGCGCCTCTCTGTCCGGCGCATTTGGTGACAATCAGACACAGGACATCAGAACTATGCCGCTCAACAAAGACCTAAAGACTGAACTGATCAAGGGCTATGCCCGGCACGAAGGCGACACGGGATCGCCAGAGGTGCAGATCGCGCTGCTGACCAAACGCATCCAGCAGTTGACCGAACATCTCAAGACCCACAAGCACGACCAGCATTCCCGGCGTGGACTGCTGAAGCTGGTGGGGCAGCGCCGCCGGCACCTGAATTATCTGGCGCGAAAGGACCCGGACGCTTACCGGGCAATGCTGGAACGGCTGGGGCTGCGCCGCTGATAGAAGTTGCGACTCTGTGCGCCTGCTGCACACCCACAACGGGAACCAGTGCAGCAGGCGCACAACGCATTCGGAGGATAAGAGCATTTCGGGCGCGTGCAGGTTGGGGCTGCTCATGGGTTGCAAACAGGTCTGGCGGGGACGCGCCGCCTACGCATAGTGCTCAAACACACCTGCTGTCCCACGCCGCTGCCGCGCACATCCATTTGGCACAAGACCATAATCGGTGTACGATTGAACTGCGTTACACATCTTGTTTTTTTACCCCTTTCGCTAGCCGCACGCCGGGCAGGGCGTCCCGCAGGCGGGCAGGTGCAGCGCACAGGGGCACGTTTACGCTTTGCCGCCGAAAACGGGTATTGGCGTATGTTGTTAAGTGTCTGTCCATGAACTCGACAAGCGCAATGAGCCTGTTGGTCAGGGATGCCGGCATAACCAGGGGCTGGTGCAAGGCTCTGGTCGGCACAGACAGCGGTTAACAGCATTCGCCAGTTCCTGTTTTCAGGTGCGGCGCATTTTGGTGGAGGCACAACAGTTACATGGTTATCACAGCAAACAGGGTAGCACACCGTTTTTCTGCTCACATCGGCACTGAAGATCTCATTGTCGAAACGGGCAAATTGGCGGAACAGGCAGGCGGCGCGGTGACGGTGCGCATGGGCGACACCGTGATCTTCTGTGCCGCGACGATGAGCAAGAATATCCGCGAAGGCATTGACTTCTTTCCGCTGCAAGTGGAATACGAAGAAAAGCTCTATGCCGCCGGGCGTATTCCCGGCAGTTTTTTCCGGCGCGAAGGCAAGCCCTCCGATACTGCCGTACTGATCTCCCGCGTGATTGACCGTCCGCTGCGTCCGCTGTTCCCTGACGAGATGCGCAATGAGGTGCAGGTCATTCTCACGTCGCTGAGTCACGATCAGGAGCATCATGTGGATATGCTCGGCATTGTGGCGGCAAGCGCGGCGATCATCATTTCGGACATCCCCTGGGGCGGTCCGGTTGCCGGTGTGCGCATCGGACTGATTGATGGCGAACTGGTCGTCAACCCGACGATTTCGCAAATGGAGAATAGCATTCTTGACCTGCGCGTGGCGGGTACGGAGCATGCGATCAACATGGTCGAATGCGGCGCGACGGAAGTGGACGAGGAGACGATGCTGCGCGCGCTGAAGCTGGCGCAGGAGGCGCTGCAACCGCTGATTCAATTGCAAAAAGAGATGCAGGCGGCAGTCGGCAAAGCCAAGCAGGAAGTCGTTATTGAGCAAATGAACGAAGCGCTGTTCGAGGCGGTTGCCAGCAAGACCCGCGCCAGTGTGCGCGACATTATCACGCGCTTTACAGATCGCGAAGGACGCAACGAAGCGCTTGACGCCGTGCGCGAAGAACTGGTTGCGGAGTATCAGGCGCACAACGAAGCGCAGGACGACCCGGCGCAGCAGATCAAGCTGAAGGATGTGCGCGAGTGTCTGTCGAAGGTTATCAAGCAGGAAGTGCGCCGCCGCATTCTGGATGACGGCGTGCGCCCTGACGGACGCGACTATACGACGATTCGTCCCCTGTCGGCGGAAGTCGGTGTGATTCCGCGTGTGCATGGCACAGGCTTATTTACACGCGGGCAGACCCAGGTGCTGACCGTCGCCACGCTGGGTACACCGCGTGACTCGCAACTGCTGGACGGGCTGTATCCCGAAGATGAAAAACGCTACATGCACCATTACAACATGCCGCCGTTTTCGTCCGGCGAGACCGCGCCGCTGCGTGGTCCCAAGCGCCGCGAGATTGGGCACGGGGCGCTGGCAGAAACCGCGCTGCGCAGCATGATTCCGCCGGAAGATGAGTTCCCCTACACGATCCGTCTGGTGAGCGAAGTGCTCAGTTCCAACGGCAGCACGTCCATGGCGAGTGTCTGTGGCAGCACGCTGGCGCTGATGGACGCGGGCGTGCCGCTTGTGCGCCCAGTTGCCGGGATTGCAATGGGGCTGATTAAAGAAGGTGATCAGGTCGCCGTGCTGACCGACATTCAGGGGTTAGAAGACCACCTGGGTGATATGGACTTCAAGGTTGCCGGGACTGAACGCGGCATCACCGCGCTGCAAATGGATATCAAGATCAGCGGCGTGACCGACGAGGTGATGCAGCGCGCGCTGGCACAGGCGCGTGACGCCCGGATGCAAATCCTCAAAGTCATCACTGACTGCATCCCTGCGCCGCGCGCAGAACTGAACGACTATGCGCCGCGCATGACCTCTATCAAGATCGACGTGGAGAAAATCGGCGCGGTGATTGGACCCGGCGGCAAAGTCGTGCGCAGCATTCAGGATCGCCTGAAGGTCAAGGTTGATATTCAGGACGACGGCACGGTGTTTATCGCGGGCAACGATGGTCCGTCGGTGGATCTGGCGGTGCAGGAAATTCAGGGTTTGACCGAGGAAGCGCAGATCGGGCGGGTGTATACCGGCAAGGTGACGCGCATCGAGTCCTACGGCGTGTTTGTTGAGTTCCTGCCCGGCAGGGACGGCATGGTGCATATCTCGCAGCTTGCCGACCGCCACGTGAAAGACGCCGCTGACGAAGTGCGCATTGGTGACGAAATCATGGTCATGGTCACTGACGTCAGCCCGGATGGCAAGGTGCGCCTCAGTCGTCAGGCAGTGCTGGAAGGCTGGACGGCAGAAGAAGCGCGTATGCGCGACTCGCGCCCCAGCGGTGGACGTTCCGGCGGGCGTGATGGCGGGCGGTCTGGTGGTGGTGGACGCCCCGGCGGCAGTCGTGATGGCGGACGCGACGGGGGACGTTCCGGTGGTGGCAACCGTGAGGGCGGCGGACGCCCCGGTGGTGGTAACCGCGACCGCCGCAGCTAGCAGCGTCAGCAGCGGCGCGCAGTAGGTACACCTGCCTGCAGGCGCGCCTGCACGGGCGCTGTTTGTAACTCAGAACAGGCAAATGCGTCATGGTCAGTAGGCTGTGGCGCATATTTTCGTTTAAAATAGTGCCAGGGCAGCCTGCCGAAATGCTGTATTGTCGCATCTGTCGTCTTCTTTTATGATCAATTCATTCTGCGGGTAGCATTCCGCCATCAAGTGGTTCACGAGGGTTTCTGCCGTGACGAATTCGCCTCCGCCCATTACCTCCCCCGCGTGGAGTGATCGCACCAAGCGCACGATCATTCTGATTGCCGCCCTGGGGATTTCGCTGCTGCTGCTGCGCCTGAACAATGTGCTGCCGATGTTCCTCGTATCGGTCATCATTGCCTATTTGCTTTATCCGGTGGCACTGTTTTTCGAAATGCGTCTCTTTGCGCGGTTGTTGGGCGGGCGGCGCCTGCCCGGTCTGGCGATTCTGCTGGCGTTTATGATTGTGCTGTCCTTCATCATCATCGTGATTCTGGTGGTCTTTCCGCTGGTGCGCAGCCAGTTCGAGGAGTTCGCTGCGGCGCTGCCGCGCCTGCTGGCAAATCTGGCGATACAGCTTGAAACCACGCTGAGCCAGCCGTTGACATTCAACGGCGAACCGATTCTGATTGACGGGCAGCCGTTTATCCCGCTGGAACGGCTGGGGGACTTATTCGGCACAGGTGACCTGTCTGCTGCGATGCGCAGTTTCGACTTCACGGGTGCCATCCAGAGCTTGCTCAGCTCACTGCCGAACATCACCGGGCAGGCGTTTGATGTGCTGGGCGGCGCGCTGACCGTGATGATCAATCTGGTCTTTATGATCACGATGATCTTTTACCTGATGAAAGACGGTAAGCAGTTCGTCGAAAAACTGGTCGAGATTACACCTTATACCTACCGCAACGATGTGCGCCGCATGATGTACGAACTGGGGCGTGTGTGGAACGCCTATCTGCGCGGGCAGCTTCTGCTGTGTGCGGTGATGGGCACGGTGACGTTTGTGGCTATGACCATTATCGGTTTGCCCAACGCGATCATTCTTGGGCTGTTCGTCGCGCTGCTGGAATTTCTGCCGGGCATCGGGTTCTCGCTTGGTTTGATCCCGGCGGCGCTGCTGGCGCTGTTCAACAGTTCGGCAACCCTGCCGTTTGTGGATGCCGGGCTGCCCATGCTGATCGTCACTGCCGTGACGTGGAGTCTGCTCCAGCAGCTTGAGGGCATCATTCTCATTCCGCGCATCATGGGGGGCAGCCTCAATTTACACCCGTTTGTCGTGATTGCCTCGGTGATTGTCGGGGCGAATCTGCTCGGCGTGCTGGGCATTGTGCTGGCGACGCCGGTGGTGGCAAGCCTGCGGTTGGTCGGGCAGTATGTCTACGGCAAGCTGATGGATCAGAATCCGTTCCCGACGCCAAAGGTCAAAACTATCGAAGATCGCAGTCGTTTTGTGCGCTGGGGTGTCTGGGGCGGGCGCTGGGTCTACCGCCGCGCGCGTTCCGGTGTGCGCGGGGTTTCGCGCACGGTGACGCGCAGCCCTTTGCCGGGGCGTATGGATGACTCACTGCCGGACGAACAACAGGCGTAGCGGTGGGCGGGCAGTTCAGTCACGAGGCATACCGCTAATCAGATTTACTTCACAACAGGGAGGACGATGCATGAGCAGTCGCAGTGGTGATGATATTCCAGTGCAGACGCTGGCGGAAACCGAAAACTATATCGCCTGGCGCAGCGATGAACCGGACGGCGAAGCCGTCTTTCACATCGAGTTCGGGTCGGTGACGGTGCATTTCTTTCAGGAAGAGTGGGATGAACTGCTCGACCTGATGGCAGCGCTGGCTGAATCGGGCGGCGGGCAGCCCGGTGGCAAGCAGCCGGGCGGCAAGCGGAAGTAGCGCCGATGACCGCTGCCACGACACCACGTTTGACCCGTCTGCTGATTACGGCGATGGCAAAACACCTGCCGCCCAGCGCCTCGCGCCTGCGTCTGCTGGATGTAGAGGGCAGGGCAGGGGCTGTGCTTGGCGAACTGCGCCAGGATTTGGAGGTGCAGTCCGTCGGCATGATGCTGGAAAGCACAGCAGCCGAAAACCGCGCCGCTGCTGAGAACAGCGCCGATGCCGTGGTACTGTACGGCGCGGGCTTCACCCCGGCGTTTCTGGACGCGGCGCTGCGCGTGCTGCGCCCCGGCGGGCGGCTGGTGCTGGTCAATCCGAATGGAGAGCCAGAGGAAGCCCTGGTGCGGGCGCTGGAACAAGCCGGTTACACGCGCATTCTGGTCGAAACCGCCGCAGAATGCCCGCTGCCTACGGGCGTGCTGCTGCGCGGCGAAAAACCCCATGTCACGGACGATACGCTGGCGCGGGTGTCCGGAGTTGCCGTGCAGGATGGTGATCTGCTGGACCTGACGCAGTACAGCGGGCGTTATGTGCATCTGCTGGTACAGGAGACGCCCAACAAGCCCGTCTGGGCGCGCCAGCCCGACGAGCCGGTGCAGTGGGGCGCGGTGGCGGTGCCGCGCGGTGACAGTCTGCATTTGCTGGCGTTCAGCAGTTTACCGCGCGCGGTCAGCTTTATGCAGCCTGCCGTGCTGGCTGGGCAGATTCGGGACATTAACAAAGTTGCGAAATTCAGCCGGGCGACAGCCGCCGCATGGACGCTGCCGGTGCTGCTCAACCCTGCGCCGGAAGTCCTCAGCGCGGGGGTGCAGTTTGTGCCGCTGGATCCCACGACGGCAGAAGCGCCGGATGAGTAAAGCCCTTGTTGGATCCGCAGACTCTGGCGTTTCTCACTTCAGCGGCGGGCACGGCGCTGCTCGACTCGCTAGCCGCCGAAGACCTCGGCGAGGCGCGGGTGCTGCCGCTGCTGACCCGCCTGCGCAGGCATTACCCACCTGAACATGCCGCCGCCGCGCTGGAAATTGCCCGCCTGCGGCTGAAGGCAGTGGATAAGTTTGGCGCGGACGCGGCGCGGCTGTGGTTCACACGTGAGGCACTGGAACAAGCAAGCGACCCGCTGGTGCGTGCCTATCGCGCGGGGCGCTGCGCATCCGGGCAGGTGCTGGATGCCTGCTGCGGCATCGGCGCGGACTCGCTGGCATTCGCGGTGGCAGGGGCACGGGTGACCGGCGTGGATATTGACCCGCTGCGGGTAATGCTCGCGCGGCTGAATGCGGCGGCGCTGAGTCTGGACGCGCAGTTTGAAGTGCGCGACGTGACCCGTGAATCGCTGCCCTCGGCAGAAACCATCTTTTTTGACCCTGCCCGCCGTGCTGACGACGCGCGCCGCATTTTCGATGTCGAACAGTACCAGCCGCCGTTGTCTACCGTGCGCCGCTGGATTGCCGCGCAGATTGTCGTCAAGCTTTCGCCCGGCGTGCAGCTTGAGCAGCTTGGCGCTTATCACGGAGTAATTGAGTTTATCTCGGTGTCTGGCAGCCTGAAAGAAGCACTGCTCTGGCTGGACACCGACACCCGCCCACTTCCGCCCACCGCACCGCCCACCGCGCCGCCCACCGCCGCCCACCGAGGACTGCGCACCCGCGCCACACTGCTGACGCCCGCTGGCAGGCTGCATTGGGATTCAGCGGAACAGCACATCCACGCGCCTGTGGCAGAACCGCGTGCCTGGCTGTGTGAACCCGACCCGGCGATTCTGCGCGCCGGGCTGGTGCAGGCACTGGCGGCGCAGTGGGGCGGGGCACTGCTTGATCCGACAATTGCCTACTTCACCACCGAATTCCCGCCGCAGTCCGCGTGGCTGCGGGCATGGCAGATACTGGATTGGCTGCCGTTCAACCTTAAGCATCTGCGTGCCTGGCTGCGTGAGCGCGCTATCGGGCAGGTGACGGTCAAAAAGCGCGGCTTCCCGATGCAGCCCGACGAACTGATTCCCCTCCTGAAACTCAAAGGAGCGCAGTCCTGCACACTGGTACTGACCCGTTATGCTGGCGCGCCGGTGGTGCTGGTCTGTGCAGATTATCTGCCCCCGGCGGCGCGTTGGGGTGTGTCAGATGGCGTGCCGGGATGATGTCGTTTTGCAGGTAGAATTAGCGCTGAATCTGCTATAATAAGTGCAAAATATCTAGTTCCTTGCAGGAGTGGTTTGTGCATGTTACCTGAATTTCGCAATGAACCCTTGACTGATTTCTCCAATCCCGCCAACGTGGCAGCGTTTCAACAGGCGCTGGATGGCGTCAAAGCCGAACTGGGCAAAACCTATCCGCTGGTGATCGGCGGGGAACACATTTATCTTGACAAGACGTTTGCCTCGACCAATCCCGCCCGCCCCAAAGAAGTGCTGGGCAATTTTGCCAGCGGTGCGATTGAACATGCGGACATGGCGGTTGCTGCCGCGACCAAAGCGTTCGAGACCTGGCGCTTTGTCTCTGCTGAGGAACGTGCCCGCTACCTGCTGCGCGCGGCGGGCGATATGCGCCGCCGTAAACACGAATTCAGCGCCGTGATGGTGCTGGAAGTAGGCAAAAGCTGGGTCGAGGCAGATGCTGACACCGCCGAGTCGATTGACTTCCTCGAATACTATGCCCGCCAGATTCTGCGCATGGCGGACAGCAGCCACATGCTCGAAAAATATGCGCCGGAACAATTGGAATTGCAGTATATTCCGTTGGGCGTCGGCGTCATTATCCCGCCCTGGAACTTCCCCAACGCGATCATGACCGGCATGACCTCGGCGTCAGTGGTTTCGGGCAATGCCACGATTCTCAAGCCTGCCTCGCAAAGTCCCTGGATCGCTTACAAATTCTGCGAACTGTTGTGGAACGCCGGACTCCCCGCCGGGGTGCTGAACTACGTCAGCGGACCGGGCAGCAGCACCGGTTCGCGGTTGGTGGATCATCCTGGTACGCGCTTCATCGCTTTCACTGGTTCCAAAGAAGTCGGCATGAACATTTTCGAGCGCGCGGCGAAGGTGCATCCGGGGCAAATCTGGCTCAAGCGCACCCTGCTGGAAATGGGCGGCAAAGATGCCGTGCTGGTGGACGAAACCGCCGATCTGGAAGCCGCCGCGCAGGGCATTGTCACCGGCGCGTTTGGCTTTCAGGGGCAAAAATGCTCTGCCGGGTCCCGCGCGATCATTGTGCGGCGGGTCTATGATCAGGTGGCACAGCGGGTAACTGAACTGACCAAACAGATCAGTGTGGGCGCGACAGACGCTGGTTTGCATGTCTGGATGGGTCCGGTCGTTGATGCGAAGGCATTCAAGACCATTATGGATTACATTGAGATTGGCACGCAGGAAGGCAAGCTGCTCACGGGCGGCAGAGCAATCGAAACCCCGGAGGGCGGTTATTTCATTGAGCCGACGGTCTTTGGCGATGTCCCCGGTGATGCCCGCATTGCGCAGGAAGAGATTTTTGGTCCTGTCCTGGCGCTGATCCCCGCCGCAGATTATGACGACGCGCTGCGCATTGCCAACAGCACGGAATATGGGCTGACCGGCGCGGTATACAGCAATGACCGTTCACGGCTGGAAAAGGCACGGCGCGAATTCCATGTCGGCAATCTGTATTTCAACCGCAAGTGCACCGGCGCGCTGGTCGGGGTGCATCCTTTTGGCGGTTTCAACATGAGCGGCACGGACAGCAAGGCAGGCGGACCGGATTACCTGCTGCTGTTCACGCAGGCGAAGAGCATCGCCGAGAAGCTATAACATTTGGCTGTTGTGTTGCCTGCTTCAACCGGGAGGGCGGCTGCGTGCTGCGGACATGCCGCAGTCGCCCCTTCGCCGATTGTCACAATCGCCGATTGCCACACACATCGCTATAATAGAACCCATATCGCGGAAATGCCTAACTGCGCTTGCATCGAGACAAGCGCAGTTTTCGCACCTTTTTCCTGCGAAGGTACGAAACTACTGGTTCAGTTATGGCTGTGGAGAAGGTTGGGGCAAGGTGAGACCAAGAGGACCTGCACGGCATGAGGTCTTGACATGGGATGATGTAGATCGTCTGATTGACGTATTGATGCCGCAGCTGCGCGGTTTTGGTCCGTTCAATACGATGGTGATGATTACACGCGGCGGGGTGATCCCCGGCGGACTGCTGGCAGAGGCGCTTAACCTGCGCGAACTGCTGACAGCGGCGGTGGACTTTCCGAAAGAGGCGGAGGTGAGTGGGCTGATGGCGTGGCCCTCGTTCGTCCAGTTCCCTGAGCCTGAACTGCTGGTCGGGCGGCGTGTGTTGATTGTAGACGATGTGTGGGGCAGCGGGCGCACCAGCACAGCGGTGCGCGGGCGGGTGCAGGCGGCAGGGGCAACGCCGTTCACCTGCGTGCTGCACTTTAATCCTTATCGTTCGCTGTTCAACAAGGCGGAACCAGACTTTTATGGCGCTGTCACCGATGCCTATATCGTCTATCCGTGGGAAGTGGATCGTGGGCTGCGGGGGATCGGCATGATGCAGCCCGACCCGGAACCTGAAGGGGGACTAAATTAGAAAGCAGGAAATTTTTGCAATATCTGTAAGCTTTTCTGCTATAATTCACGTAGCGCTAATCTTTATGCTGTGTAATGAGCAGACAGCAAGCGGCAGACTCACAAGGGGCGGCTGTTGAGAAACTCTTACGCATGCAAACGGCACTCAACCTTGTGACGCTATATCTGAAAGAGATATACTTCGATTGTTTATTAACAATCATGAAGTAATCTCGGCGCTTTATGTCACACAGGTATTTGATTCTCGGTTTATTAACAGAACGCCCGATGACCGGCTACGACATCAAGAAACATGTCAAAGCCGCGCTCAGCGTGGTAACCAACGCAAGCTATGGCACCCTGTATCCAACCCTGCACAAACTGCTAGAGGAAGGCGCGGTTGAAGTAGACGAGAAACCGCAAAAAGGACGCCCGGCGAAGAAGGTCTACCAGATCACGCCCAAAGGTTATCGGGAGTTGGAAGGGTGGCTACAACAGCCGCCGGCAGCAGATCAGGTCAGGCGCGAGTTTTTGCTCAAGCTCTATTTGGGCAAAAATCTGCCGCGCGAAGCACTGCTTGAACTGGTAACGACCCGGCGGGAAGACGTAGAACTGCTGCAAGGTATCCTGCATAAGGAACTAGCGCAGGCAAGCCAGACACAGCAGCTATGGGTGACGGAATACGCGCTGTCACTATGTAAAGCGGAACTTGATTGGCTGGAGCGGGTTGAAGCGCAACTGTTGGTTGCCTCCGCATGAACTGGCAGCCAGCTTACAGCGCGTGGAGCCGTCAGTCTCGGCGTTGCGAGCCGACTTCACTACGGGGTTGCAGCGCGTTCTTTTATTGGCGGTCAAAGCGCGATTGACGTATGAGTGAGCAAAATCTAGACGTGCAAAACGAAATGAATGGTCAGGGTAGTTTCGCGGAGTTATTGGAAGCCTACGAGTCGTATGAATACACGCCTCCGCGGCGTGGCGAAATTCGCAACGCGATTATCCTGCAAATTGATGATCGTGAGATTATCGTGGATCTGGGGGTCAAACAGGACGGCATTGTCCCATCGCAGGATTTGGAGCGATTGGATGATGCGCTGCGTGCCGGGCTGAAGGTCGGCGACGAAGTGCCGGTGTATGTCCTCAATCCACGTGATCAGGACGAAAACCTGATTGTCTCCATCAATATGGGCTTGCAGCGTTACGACTGGGAAAAAGCGCGCAAGCTGCTGGAAAGCGAAGAAGTCGTCAAGGTGTCGGTGACGGGCAGCAATCGCGGGGGCATCCTCGTGCGCTGGAATCGCCTTGAGGGTTTCATCCCCAGTTCGCATCTGGTGTCCGCAGCCTTCAGTGGTGAACGCCGCGACTCCTGGGACAGCCTGCGTGATCAGGATCTGGTGGTTAAGGTGATCGAGGTGGACCAGGATCGCCGCCGCCTGATTTTCAGTGAACGCGAAGCCCAGCGCGAATGGCGTGCGCAGCAGAAGGCGCGCCTGCTGGCAGAATTGCAGGAGGGCGATGTCGTGCGCGGCACCGTGACCGGGCTGCGCGATTTTGGCGCGTTCGTCAACCTCGGTGGTGCGGACGGCTTGATCCATGTCAGCGAACTGGCGTGGCACCGTGTCGATCACCCGCGCGACGTGCTTTCGGTGGGTGACGAAATTGATGTCTATGTGCTCAGCCTGGATCGCGGCAACAACCGTATTGCGCTGAGCCGCAAGCGCCTGCTGCGCGACCCGTGGGAAGATGCTGCCGAGCGTTATCACGAAGGGCAGCTTGTCGAAGGCATGGTCACGAATGTGGTTGATTTCGGCGCGTTCGTCGCGCTGGATAACGGGCTGGAAGGGCTGCTGCACCTCAGCGAAATGGGCGATGGGTCGCTGAAAGAGCCGCATTCCTACGTCAAGAAGGGGGATCGCCTCAGCCTGCGTATCAGCCATCTGGAGCCGGAGAAACGGCGTGTGGGCTTCACCCAGCGCTGGGGTACAGACACTCCCGAACAGCCCGCCTCACCGACTGCCGAGTCAACGCCGCCTACCGAAGCGCCCGCTGCCGCTGTGCCTGCAGAAGCCGCCCCCGCCGAAGCAGAAACTGCGCAGCCGCAGGATCCACCAGAATCCCCGGCGGAAGAAACCAGCCTGTAGGGTGGGCGCGCAGCGCTGAATGATGATAAAACAAGGGACTGCTGTGGTCCCTTGTTTTGATTTTACCCCCCAGTCTGTGTCCGCTTGCGGCTGCGAACGGACGCAGTTTCCGCTTCTTTAAAGGATTCGTTTAAGTTGCCCTAATAATAGCCCTGTGCGATGACCTTGAAGCGGGGGTATTTGTGCAGGTTGCACGAGGTATTTTAACGAGCGCCATTAGCGAAAATTGACAATCCCTGATCCGACTACTATAATCGCCCGCGATCTTAAGAAAGGAAATGGCGCTGCCTCGCTGTGATACCACTCCGGCGGGGAACAAACGGTGCTGCGTTTGCTCTGTGAATTCGCTTAATCAGTTAACAGAACGTAAAGCTCGGTAACTCAAGCACAGGTGTTGAGTTTGCCGGGCTTTAATTTTTCCTGCTTAGGGTCTCCAGAAAAACTTACCTTTGGGGAGCAACAAAAGAGATGCATCTACTAACGTCGTTGGACCAATACACCGACGATATGGATTTCGCTGCGCTGCTGGACGCATCATTTAATGCTGAGCAGATTGAGCGTGGGGACATCCTTACCGGTACTGTGCTGGCAGTAGACAGCCTGGGCCTGATTATCGATGTAGGCTGGAAACGCGATGGCATTGTTCCTCGCCGTGACCTGGAGCGCCTGGGGGCAGAAGTGGCGTTCACTGTGGGCGAAGAAGTTGACGTCACCGTCGTCCGGCTGGAAGATGAAGACGGCAACCTGATTCTGTCCGTTTCACAGGCAAAGCAGAGCGAGGACTGGAAGCACGCCGAAGCCCTGATGAACAGCGACGAAGTCTGGAAAGGCATCGTCGCCGATGCCAACCGGGGCGGTCTGATTGTCCCCTTCGGACATCTGCGCGGTTTCGTGCCGGCTAGCCATGTGGTGGATTTGCCGCGCGGGCTGGACGATGATGACCGCAAGGATCATCTGGTGCGCATGGTCGGCAAGACGATCAACCTCAAGGTGATCGAGGTCAATCGCAAGCGCCGCCGGTTGGTCTTCAGCCAGCGTGACGCCCAGCGCGACAACCGCGAAGCGCGCAAGGGGGTGCTGCTGGACGAACTAAGCGAGGGCGAGGTGCGCTCCGGCATTGTCAGCGGGCTGCGCGACTTCGGCGCATTTGTTGATTTGGGCGGTGCGGACGGGCTGATTCACATCTCTGAACTGGCGTGGCACCGCGTAAAGCACCCCAAGGAAGTGCTGAATGTGGGTGACGAAGTGCAGGTGTACGTGCTGCGTCTGGATCAGGAAGGTCGGCGCATCGGCTTGAGTCTGAAGCGCTTGCAGCCGAACCCGTGGTCCATCGTTGAAGAGCTGTATCATGTCGGGCAGTTGGTCGATGGCGTCATCTCGCGCGTGGCACAGTTTGGCGCATTCGTCAGCATGGAACCCGGCATCGAAGCGCTGCTGCATGTCAGCCAGTTGGCAGAATCTGCCCCGCAGCATCCCACCGAGGTGGTTTATGAAGGGCAGCGCCTGTTGATGCGCGTCATCAGCATTGAGCCGGACAAGCAGCGGTTGGGCTTGAGCCTGAAGGAAGTCAGCGCGGACGAGCGCGAGGCATGGCAGGCGCGAATCGGCGGTGACAGGACCGACAGCGGTGAGGCGTCGCCTGGTGCCGAGCTGCCCGATCAGGTCGAAGCTGTGCCCGCCGCTGAACTGGTTGAGGCTAGCGAGATTGCCGTCGAACAAGTATAATTAACCTAAGTGGTTGATCACAAACAGAACCCAACAATCCATCATCCATAAAGTTACCAATTTAGCTGTCAGTGCGTTGATGCCAACATGTTGACAGGTTACCGCCGCGCAGGGGAAACGCAGCCATGCAGCCCCTGCGCAGGCTGCATGCAGCACTGCTGCTGCGGGGGACTCTTATAAACGATGTTTGGGCGTGTTCTGTGGTGCTTCAAAATCTGACACAGGAAGGGGGTGACGAGCAGGCATGACGTCGGTCACACTGAAACCGAACGAATCACAGGAGTCACTGCTGCGGCGTTTTCGCAAGAAAGTGACCAACAGCGGGGTGCTGAGCACCGTCCGTCGTAAACGCTGGCATATTTCCAAAAGCGAACTGCGACGTATTGAGAAGAAAAAAGCCATCCGTCGCTCTCGCCGTCGCCAACGTAAGGCGCAGGTCCGCTAGTGGCATAGGCGGGTCCTGTTCAGGCATACCGGATGTGGCTAAGACACCAGAACAACCGCTGGCGGAACATCCCGACAGCGGGTTGTTGTTTTCTGCAAAGGCTGTTTTATGGAGGCTGAATGGCAAAAAAGGAAGACAAGATCGAAGTAGAGGGGACAGTCGTCGAAGCGCTGCCCAACACCCAGTTCCTCGTACAGATGGAAAATGGACACCGCATTCTGGCGTATCTGTCCGGCAAAATGCGCAAGTACTATATCCGCATTCTGCTCGGTGATCGTGTTAAAGTGGAGATGAGCATGTATGACCCTACACGCGGGCGCATCATCTACCGGCATCGTGACGGGGGTAACGTGGAAGTGCTCGAAGAGTGAGCCACTGATCGCTTCTGGCTGCATCGCCTGCCTGTGTGGCGTTCCTGCGCGCAGGTTGTCTGCACCCAGAGCCGGGTCCGAGCCGCGCGGTTGGCGGCGGCTTGTCTATGATTGGCAGAAGCTCGCGGTGCTGCGGGCTTTTTGTTTGGCGAGTTCTCGCTCAGCGCTGTCATTTATCGCGGCGTTTTGTCTGCCGGTGCCGGGCACGCGGTTTGCCCGCCGCACTGTGGAAATGGGGTAGTGTATGACTGGCGACCGTGCTGCTGGCGCATCTGTCAACGTAGGACCCTGGGCAGTGCATTGGCTGCTGCCGCTGGCGCTGCTGCTGTGCTTTTGGGCGGTGCGCGTGGGGGCGCTGGAGGTGTTGCCGCTGCACAACGACGAGGGGCTGCACCTGCGCCGCGCGGTCGAGGTCTGGGATTTACACC
>DAOTWP010000132.1:0-76319 GCA_034435675.1 Anaerolineae bacterium | reverse complement strand
CGAGGAACAACTGCCGGAGATGCCCTGGCATTTCCCGGTCGAAGACGCATTCGCCGCGCAGCGCCCACTGCCGCGCGTCGTCACACAGCATCCGGCGGAGGTTGCGATTATCCGGCGCAAACTGCGCTGGCGCTGGATCAAAAATCTGCTGACTGGTAAGCCAGAACCGCGTTTCCCACATTTTCAGGTCAGCGCAGTGGGGATTGTACGGGACGCCGATGCCAGTCATGTGCTGACGGTGGGCAGCGGTACGCAGCCGCGCAGGCTGCTGCGGGTTGTCTGCGATGGGCAGCAGGCACCCTGGGAGCAGCTCGCAGCACTTGCCGAAGCTTATGGTATGCAGAATCTCAGCCTGCATTGGGTCGGCTTGTGGCAGGATACCACGCGGGATCAGGTGGAGTTTGTCTTTGCTGCGTCGCTGCCTGCTGCTGCATCCCGGTTTGCACCGCCGCCTGCCGGTGAGGCGGCATGGATTGCAGCGGCAGATGCCGGAGACATCCTGACAGCGCACGATGCCGCTTTCCTGCGCCAGTTGACCCCGGTTTATGCCAGGGCGCCTGTATGGACTCTGTATGCGCAGCCACAAAACACGCTACAATCCTGAAACAGTTGATTCGCTTTTTGTCGTGAACAGGTGACTGACATGGTTGATCAAGTCGTTATCGAAAAACTGAAAGCGCGTGTCGCCGAACAGCGTGAGGACATCATCCATTTTTTGCGCGAAATCTGCGCGATTCCCAGTATGGAGAGCCACATTCGTGAGTGCGGTGAGCGGGTCGAAGCCGAAATGCGCAAGCTCGGCTTTGATGAGGTCTGGTGGGACCGTATGGGTAATGTGGTTGGGCGCATCGGCGACGGTCCGCTGAAGCTGCTCTACGACAGTCACATTGACACAGTGGGCATTGGTGACCCGGCGGAATGGGACTGGGATCCGTTCCAGGGCAAAATTGAAGACGGCATCTTCTTCGCGCGCGGTGCGTGTGACGAAAAAGGCAGCACGCCCGGTATGCTCTATGGGCTGGCACTGGCGAAGGAACTGGGGCTGCTGAACGGCGTTACCGCGTATTACTTTGGCAACATGGAAGAGTGGAACGACGGCAGCGCGCCAAATGTGCTCGTCGAGGTTGAAGGTGTGCGCCCGGATTTCGTGGTCATTGGCGAACCAACGCGCATGCAAGTGTATCGCGGGCAAAAAGGGCGCGTGGAATTTGAGATTATCGCCAAAGGCAGAAGCGCACACGCCGCCAGCAATTACCTCGGGGATAATGCCATTTACAAGCTGCTGCCGATTATTGACGCCATTAGCAAGCTCGAACCGGAGTTCATGGACGACGCTTTTCTGGGTCCGGGGCGCGTTACTGTAACCGACATGAAGGTGCAAACGCCCAGCCTCAATGCGGTGCCCAATGAAGCGCGTATCTACGTTGACCGCCGCCTGACCTTTGGCGAAGACCCGCTGGAAGAACTGGACCGGCTGCGCGAGATCATCGGCGCGCGTGACGATGTCAGCGTGTCAATTATGACTTACGAAGAACCCAGCTATACCGGCTTCGTCTATCCGCTGGAGAAATTCTACCCGGCGTGGGCGCTTGACGAGGATGATCCCTTTGTGGTGGCGGGTCAGCGCGTGGGCGAACTGCTGTGGGGCGCAATGCCGCCATCGTATAAGTGGAACTTCTCGACCAACGGCATTTACTGGAATGGCAAAGCGGGTATTCCCAGCATTGGCTTTGGTCCTGGCGATGAAGTCCATGCCCATACGGTGCTGGATCAGGTGCCGCTGGATGATGTGGTGCGGGCAACTGAATGGTACGCTTTGCTCCCGGCGCTGCTGCCTAAATAGGGTATTTGCCCATGCCGCGCATCTACATCATGCGTCATGCGGAAAGCGTGGTCAATCTGGGCAAGCGGTTGACCTGCCGCACGCGCGCAGGCGCACTGACTGAACACGGGCGCGAACAGGCACTGCTGGCGGCGCGCTGGCTGAACGATAAGGCGATCAGCGCGATCCGCACCAGCCCGTTTGAGCGCGCTGTCGAAACCGCCCGAATTATCGGCGAGGCGCTGGGGCTGCCGTATGTGCTTGACCCTGATCTGGGTGAACTGGATTGCGGCAGTCTGGAAGGCAAGGACGACTTCGCAGCGTGGGAAGTCTGGCAGGCGGTCTACCGGCGCTTTCTGCTGTTGGATACTGACGCCTATTTCCCCGAAGGTGAGTCCGGTGGGGAGGCGTTCGGGCGCTTTGAACGGGCACTGGCTTCCGCCCGTGGCGCAGGCAATACGCTGGTGGTATCGCACACTGGAATCGCGCGCTGTGTTGTGCCCTATTTGTGTGTCAACGCTTCAGCAATGCAGCGTCTGGATGCCTTACCTACGACAGCATTTGTGGTTCTGGAACCGTATGACTCCGAGCGCTATATCTGTGAGGCATGGGGCTTGAAGGCACATCTGGAATAGGGTCCGGGCATGCAGCGTGGTGACGATAAGACCTTTAGCAGATAGAGCAGGATGCAGTCGCGGACATAAGCGGATTGTTAGAATAAGCGGACTACAGTCCGTTTATGAGGTAATGGCTGACCTCCTGCGTGCGTCCAATCGGCGTAGTCGGTTCAACACTGTAGGAGGTCACAATGAAAGTCCTCGGTTTGCATCACATTACGCTGGTTTCTGGCGATGCGCAGCGCACGGTGAATTTTTATGTGCAGGTGCTGGGGCAGCGTCTAATCAAACAGACGGTCAACTTCGACGATCCTGGCAGCTATCATCTCTACTTCGGTGATGAATTGGGCAGACCGGGCGCGGCGATCACCTTCTTTGAATGGCGCGGCGCGCCGAAGGGACTGCGTGGGGTCGGTGGTACGCATCACTTCGCCTTTCGCGTGCGGGACTATGACGGGTTGTTGAAGTGGAAACGCCGCCTGACTGACCTGGGCATTACAGTGCGCGGTCCATTTGATCGCCACTACTTCAAGTCTATTTACTTTGAGGATCCGGATGGCGTGATTCTGGAAATCGCCACCGAGGGTCCCGGCTGGACGATTGATGAAACACCAGACGCGCTGGGCATGGCATTCCGCGAGCCACCTGCCACAATGACTGCCGCCAACCGCGACAACGCGCGTATCACGGCGGAAACCTGGCAGGAGCCAGTGCCCGCAATAACGCCGGAGATGGCGCTGGCAGAAGGCATGCACCACATTACCGCGATTGGCTCCAATATCGAACGCACACACGCCTTTTTCAGTGGGGTGCTGGGGATGCGCCGCGTGAAGATGACCGACAACTTCGATGACCCCGGCAGCGCGCACTGGTACTGGGGCGTTGATGAGGGCAAACCCGGCACGCTGATCACGTACTTTGAGCGTGATCCTGCCAAAACCCGTTATGCGCAGATGGGGCGCGGGCAAACGCATCATTTCGCGCTGGCGGTGGCAGACACGGACGAGCAGGCGGAGTGGCGCGCCCGCCTGAATAAAGCGGGATTCCGTGTATCTCCGATCATGGATCGGGTATACTTTAAGAGTATATACACAAATGATCCTGACGGGCATATCGTCGAACTGGCGACAGTGGGTCCGGGTTTTGCGGTGGATGAAGAACCGGCAAATCTGGGCGTGCGCCTGATGCTGCCCCCCTGGTTGGAACAGCATCGTGACCAGATTGCGCGCGGGCTGACCCCGCTGGATGTGCCTACCTGGCAGAAACCGGGAGAATAATCTTTGACTACGACTCCATTGGGACCGCATCAGGGGCAGCCGATTGCTGTAAAGGGCGAGCCGCTGGAGAGCGCTAAAGCTGCCGTGATAATGATTCACGGACGGAACGCGATGCCTCAGCATATGCTGTCGCTTGTGCCAGAAATTGACCATCCGGGGTATGTCTATTTCGCCCCCGCAGCCAATGGCAACACATGGTATCCCAACAGCTTTCTCGCGCCGCTTGAGAGCAACGAGCCGGGCTTGTCGTCTGCCCTGAACATCATCAAGGCGCTCTTTGCGCATCTCAAGGCAAATGGCATACCCCCTGAAAAAACGATCCTGATGGGCTTTTCGCAGGGGGCGTGTCTTGTGGCGGAGTTCGCAGCGCGCCATGCCCGGCGCTATGGCGGGGTGGTGGTGCTCAGTGGTGGGCTGATTGGGCCGGAAGGCACCCCGCGTGCCTACGGCGGTTCGCTTGCCGAGACGCCGGTGTTTATCGGGTGCAGTGATATTGACCCGCACATCCCGCTGATGCGTGTGCGTGAAAGCGCCGATGTGATGCGCAAGCTGGGCGGCAAGGTTACGCCGCGCATTTATCCCGGCATGGGGCATACCGTCAATGACGACGAGGTTGAGTTCGTCCGCGACATGATGAAGCAGCTTGTCGAAAGGGCGTAACTAATCACAGCGGCGGGTGAGGCTAAAAACCTCACTCGCCGTTTTTGATCTCATTCGCGATTGTTCGGCGGCTGGCGTCAGCAACGACGGGCATGGCTGCAAACCCGCGCTGGAAATTTCCACTCGACCCGCACACATGCCTTTGCTGTATAATCCTCACCAACGCTTAATTTTACAACCAACCTTCAGGACAAAACCTCATGCAAACCGACCTCCGCGGACGCGATTTGATTACGCTGCAAGAATGGACGCGCGAAGAAGTGGACACGCTGCTGGATGTGGCGTGGGATTTGAAGCGCAAACGCGCGCTGGGCGAACCCCATGCCCTGCTGCGCGACAAGGTGCTGGCGATGCTGTTTTTCTTCACCAGCACGCGCACCCGTGTCAGCTTTGAAGCGGGCATGGCACAGCTTGGTGGGCACGCACAGTTCATTGACAGTGAAACCACGCAGATTAGCCACGGCGACACGGCAAAGGAAATCGGACAGATTATTGGGCGCTATACCGATGGCATCGCCATTCGCCAGTGCGATTGGAACTTTGGCAACCAGTACATCCGTGAAGTGGCAGCCGCCAGCCGCGTGCCTGTGCTGAACATGCAGTGCGATGTTTATCACCCGTTCCAGATCGCAGCGGACATGATGACGATCATGGAGAAATTTGGGCGTGACCTGCGCGGCAAGACGATCAACGTCAGCTATGCCTATGCCAGCAGCTACCAGAAGCCGCTGAGCGTGCCGCAGAGCCTGATTCTGCTGATGACGCGCTACGGTATGAACGTGCGCCTGACCGCGCCGCCGGAATTTGGTCTGATGCCCGAAATTGTCGAACAGGCGAAAGAGAATGCCAGACTGAGCCGGGGATCGTTTGAGATGCTGGACGATTTCGACGCGGGCTTTAAGGGGGCGGACATTGTCTATCCCAAGAGCTGGGGCTGCTGGATGACCACCGAGGACAAGGAAGAGTCGGCGAAAATCGGCAAGAAGTACACTAACTGGATTACTGACGAACGCCGCATGGCACTGGCAAACGAAGACGCTATCTATATGCACTGTCTGCCCGCTGACCGTAATATCGAAGTGACGGACGGCGTGCTGGATGGTCCGCAGAGTGTGGTTTACGACGAGGCGGAAAACCGCCTGCATGTGCAGAAAGCGGCGATGGCGCTCACTATGCGCTGAGCCGCGCTAAACAGCAACCAGTCAGCGCTCAGCTTGCCGGTCGGGCTGGGCGCTGGAGCTTTGGGGTTAGCCAATGACTTTGAATCTGAACGTTGATCTGCCAATGGCAGAAGTTATTGCGTTTTGCGAACGTCCCCCGGTTCGCAAGCCAGCGTCATTTAGTTCTGGGCTGATGCACGA
Source organism: Anaerolineae bacterium (assembly GCA_034435675.1). GTDB lineage: Bacteria > Chloroflexota > Anaerolineae > Aggregatilineales > Phototrophicaceae > DAOTWP01. Next base: position 70,582 of record DAOTWP010000132.1, on the reverse strand, counting down.
ACATAATCTTGTCCGGATGCGACACACGGGCGAAATCCATGCGATTAAGCGTTAATGCCCCTAATGTTCGCGTGCAAAGCCGCTAGGGGGCATAGTTTACAGTCCCTATGCTATAATTACCCAAGTAGCTGATACCCTCGACGCGATCCCTCATCGCGCCTGATCACTTAAGAGAGCCTTTTATGCCTGAAAAACTCGCTGTTGTCGCAGTCGGCGGCAATTCGCTGATTCAAGACCCCAAAAAACCGGAAGTAGCTCATCAGTGGGATGCTGTGCGTGAAACCTGCAACCACATCGCGCAGATGATCGTTGATGGCTGGTCTGTCGTGGTTACGCATGGCAATGGTCCGCAGGTCGGTTACATTCTGCGGCGTTCGGAGCTTGCCGCTAAAGAGGGCATCCACGAGGTGCCGCTGGATTTGATTGTTGCCGATACGCAGGGCAGCATCGGTTACATGCTTCAGCAGGCGCTGGATAATGCGCTGCGCCGGTTGGGGATTAACCGCACGATTCTGACGGTCATCACGCAGGTGCGTGTGGACGCTGAGGATCCGGCGTTTGAGAATCCGTCCAAGCCGATTGGCGGCTTTATGACCGAAGCAGAAGCGCGGCGCTACGAGGCGGATGGCTGGCAGGTGATGGAAGATGCCGGGCGTGGTTGGCGGCGCGTGGTGGCTTCGCCTAAACCGCTGGCAATTCAGGAAGTCAACGCCATCAAAGCGCTCTATCAACAGAACTTCATCGTCATTGCCTGCGGCGGCGGCGGCATCCCCGTGATTCGCAATGAACACGGCAGCCTGCGCGGGGTGTACGCGGTGATTGACAAAGACCGCGCCAGCAGCCTGCTGGCACAGCAGCTTCGCGCCGATTTGTTTGTGATCTCCACTGGCGTTGAAAAAGTGGCGCTGCGCTTCAACACCCCGCAGCAGCACGAACTCGACCAGATGACGCTGGCAGAAGCGCAGCAGTACATGGCAGAAGGGCATTTTGGCAAAGGCAGCATGCTGCCCAAGGTCGAAGCTGCGATTGATTTCGTTCATATGGGCGGTCCGCAGGCAATCATCACTGACCCGCCAAATCTGGCGCGGGCGCTGCGTGGCGAAACCGGCACGCGCATTGTGCCCGGTTAGCGCGAAAGGGCGAACCCAGCATGTGCAACCACGCCCCGCAAGACTACGTCTGCCATTTCTGCTGCATCCTTAGTGAAGCGTGCCGACTCGACGCGGTCCGGATGCGGGCATACTTCGATACGCTTGAGCCACTGGATTGACGGATGCTGCCGAACACCTCTGATCACAACACTGTTGAGAATCGCACTGCCCGGCTGGAAGCATTCAGCGACGGTGTGATTGCCATTGCCATCACGCTGCTCGTCTTTGGCATCGCTATCCCGCGCGACCTGCCCGCTGGCACAACGCTGCGGGCTGCACTGGTTGACCTGTGGCCTTCCTATTTTGCCTACCTGCTCAGTTTCCTGACCATTGGCGTGATGTGGATTAATCATCACAACCTGTTTAAGGTGATTAACCACACCGATCATGTACTGCTGGTGCTCAATGTCCTGCTGCTCATGATGATTACCTTCGTCAACTTTCCTACAGGCGTGCTGGGCGAATATATCACCCATCCGGCAGAGCAGCAGACCGCCGTCCTCTTTTACAACGGCACTTTTGCGCTGACAGCGGTGGTCTACAATCTGCTCTGGCGTTATGCCAGCGGCAGGCGGCGTTTGCTTGACCCACATGTGGACGACGCAACGGTGCGGGCGATTTCGCGCGCCTATAATCAGGGGCTGGCGCTGTACTGGTTTAGTTTTGGACTGGCACTTGTGCTGCCCGTCCCTGCCTTGCTGGTCAACTTGATGCTTGCGGTGTTCTTTGCGCTGCCCACACGCAGCCGCAACGCCGGGGCAGAGGAATAACGAAGATGGCAGACATGCTTCACTTGCGCTGTCCGGTATGCGGACGCACTTACAGTCCTGACGCAGTGCAGTATACCTGTCCGCTGTGCGGCGAGGTCGGCACGTTGGAAGTGCTTTACGATTACGATACACTGCGGCACAGCCTGGACCGCGACGCCCTGGCGCGCGACCCGCAGTTGTGGATGTGGCGCTATCGCGCGCTGCTGCCCCTGCCTGCCGATGCGCCTGTCCCGCCCCTGCGTGTGGGCGGAACGCCGCTGTATGCCGCGCCGCGCATGGCACAGCAGCTTGGGGTGCGTGCCGCGTGGGTGAAGGATGACGGCGCGAATCCAACGGGTTCGCTCAAAGATCGCGCCAGTGCAATGGTTATTGCCCGCGCCCAGGCGCAGGGGATTCGCACAGTGAGCACTGCCAGTACAGGCAATGCAGCGGCGGCGCTGGCGGGCATCGGCGCATCGGTGGGGCTTTCACCGGTGATTTTTGTGCCGCACACTGCGCCAGAAGCGAAAATCGCCCAACTGCTCATCTATGGCGCGCATGTGCTGTTGGTTGAAGATACGTATGATGTCGCTTTTGACCTATGTACCCAGACCTGTATCGAAACCGGTTGGTACTGCCGCAACACCGGCATGAATCCGTATACGGCAGAGGGTAAAAAGACCGCTGCCTATGAGATCGCAGAACAGCTTGACTGGAACGTGCCAGATGTGGTTGTCGTCAGTGTAGGGGATGGCAATATCATCGCCGGGGTTTACAAGGGCTTCTATGATCTGCATGCCCTCGGCTGGATAGAACGGATTCCACGCCTGATTGGTGTACAAGCAGCAGGAAGTTCGCCGCTGGTGACGGCGTGGGAACAGGGACTCAATGCCACCGAGATGCAGCCTGTGGCGGCAGACAGCATTGCCGACAGCATCGTCGCCGGACTGCCGCGTGACCGTGCGAAAGCGCTGCGGGCTGTACGTGCCACGGCGGGCGCATATCTCGCGGTGACTGATGCCGACATTCTCAATGCCATCCCGCAGTTGGCGCGCCTGACCGGCGTGTTTGCCGAACCTGCCGCCGCTGCCGCTTTCGCAGGTGTACAGCGTGCTGTACAATTGAAACTAATCCAACCAGACGAAAGCGTAATGGTGTTGGTAACGGGCAATGGTCTTAAGGATGCCCGGCGCGCCCAGGCAGCCGTTTCAGGCGGAATCCGCGTTAAACCAACACTAGATGCTGTACGAGAGGCACTGCGGGCGCACAGGTTGACATGAGCACAAAACCACAATATTCGATTGTTGCACCAATCTACAACGAAGAAGGCAATATCCCCACGCTGTACAGCCGCATTTGTGAGGTCATGGATACCACCGGGGAGTCATGGGAACTGATTCTGGTCAATGACGGCAGTCGTGACAAATCGCCGCAGTTGATGGAAGACCTTGCTGCCCGAGATACACGAGTCAGAACGGTACATTTTGCGCGTAACTTCGGACACCAGATCGCCGTCACGGCAGGAGTTGATTACGCCAGCGGGCATGCGGTAGTCTTGATTGATGCCGATTTGCAGGATCCGCCGGAAGTCATTCTGGAGATGATCGAGCGCTGGAAAGCCGGTTACGAGGTTGTTTACGCCGTGCGCGAAAAACGCGAGGGCGAAAGCTGGTTCAAGCTGCTCACGGCGGGCATCTTCTATCGGACACTGTATCGCATCACCGATATTGACATCCCGCTGGATACCGGCGATTTCCGGCTGATGGATGAAAAAGTCGCTGCTGTGCTGCGCAACATGCGCGAACACAGCCGCTTCATTCGCGGGATGACCAGTTGGGTCGGTTTCAAACAGACAGGCGTCAATTATGTGCGGCGTGAGCGGTTGTCTGGGGAAACCAAGTACCCATTTCGCAAGATGCTGCGCTTTGCGCTGGACGCCATCACCGGTTTTTCGTTTTTTCCGCTGCGGGTGATGATCTATTTCAGCGTCATTCTGGGCATCCTGGGGCTGCTGGCGATTCCGGTGATCAGTATCCTGCGCATTACGCAGGGCGAACACTACTTTGGTGGTCAGGCGACCACGATAGTGCTGCTGCTGCTGATCAGTTCCTTCCAGCTTTTTTTCCTGTTCGTCATCGGGCAGTATGTCGCGCGCATTTACGATGAAGCCCGTGATCGCCCACTGTATATTGTGGCACGCACCAGCGGCTTCAACGCGGAGAGCGGTGCGCCCCCTGCGTCGCACAGCCCTAAGCCGGAGTACATCGTCGCCGCGACAACGGGGTTTGAATCAGTGCAGCAGGCAGAAGGTTTGGCGACTGCGGAAGGGATTCGGGACGAAGCAGCCAGCGAAGCGATCGGCGCTGCGGTTCAGGAAAATGCCTGAGTTGTAAGGCAGCGTGGGGGGTGGGGCGAGTCTTAAAATGATCGGGTGGATGAAGGCAGCGGGATGAACAGCGACAGCGATTTACAGGATGTACAGGCGTATCGTGATCTGGTGCTGCGCTACGAGGCGCTTGAACAGCAAATTGACGCGCTCTTTGCCGTGCATCGCGGCGGCACAGACAAGATGTCGGAAGAAGAACTCCGCCGCTATCGTGCGCTTCAGCAGCAGCGTGACGAACTGCTGAGCGAAATGCGCGTCTGGGAACAACGTTTGAGCATTGACGACGCGAATTGATCACATCATCAGGATAACCACATGATTACTGGTCCTACCTTTGAAGAGATGCTGCACCCTGCCAAAATCGCGCCACAAATTCGCCAGAAAGCGCTGGCGGCGCGCACCGCAGACCCACTCGACCCGATCAACCTATTCAACATTACGTGGCGTGATGCAGAAAATCAGGTGCATCATGTGGTGCTGCCGCGCGCCCTCACCGGCATTGAGGCGCCCATTGTGGTGATCTACGGCAATGAATTCCCGTCCGGCAGTCACAAGGTGGGCGCGGCGTATTCTGTGCTGCTGGAAAAGACTCTGTTTGGTGAAGTTGATCCCCGTGTGAATCGCCTCGTCTGGCCCTCAACCGGCAATTATGGCATCGGCGGCGCATGGGTTGGCGGGCGTATGGGCTGCCAGAGCCTTGTGGTGCTGCCGGAGAATATGAGCCGCGAACGCTACGAGCGTATTCATAGTTACGGTGCGGACATCATCAAGACCTATGGCAGCGAGAGCAATGTCAAGGAAATCTATGACGAGACACACCGGTTGCGTGCCAGCGACCCGAACATTCGCATTCTGAATCAGTTCGAGGTAATGGGCAATTACCGCTTCCATTATCATGTGACGGGCAACACCTGCGCAGAACTGGCGCAGGAGCTTGCCGGGCGTGGGATCGGCACGGGCAGGGTGGCAGCGTTTGTGTCCGCGATGGGCAGCGGTGGGACGATTGCCGCCGGGGACCGGCTGAAGCAACTTTATCCCGATTTGAAGATTGTCGGTCTGGAACCCATTCAATGTCCGACACTGTTCAACAATGGCTACGGCTCACACGATATTCAGGGTATCGGCGATAAACACGTGACCTGGATTCATAATGTGATGAACATGGATGCACTGATGTGCATTGATGATCTGGAATGTAAGCTGGGCTTGCAGGTCTTTGCCGACGCCGCCGGGCGCGAGGCGCTGGTTCAGCGGTATGGCGTGGACGAAGCGCTGGTGGAAAAGCTCAGCCCGTTGTTTGGTATCAGCAGCATCTGCAATATTCTGGGCAGCATCAAGACTGCCAGGTATTATGGCTTTGGCAAGGATGATGTGATCTTCACGGTGGCAACAGACGCGCTGGATCGCTATCACTCGGTAATGGACAGCATGCGCGAATGCTACGGCGTGCTGGATGATGTCGCCGCCGCAGTGCGCGTAGAAACCGTGTTTCATGGCATGCGCACCGACTGGATTCTGCCCGGTACCCCGGAGAATCGCTTGCGCTGGCACAATCTGAAGTATTATACGTGGGTAGAGCAGCAGGGCAAAACGGTTGAAGAACTGGATGCCCAGCGCAACCCGGCATGGTGGCAGCAGCATCAGACACGGGTAGCGGAAATTGATGCGCGTTTGATGCAGGTGCGTTCGACTGAGACATTCACGACATAAGGAATGTGCGGCAGGTTGGCGGGCATGGGCTGCCATGCCCCTACCGCGGCATGAGGGGTGTGGGCAAAACGACGATGTTCCCCGAAGATCGTGTTCTGGTAGGTGTGCTCAACCGTGTCGCAGATTTAGAGATTCTGCGGGATCAACAGTGGTATCGCATTCCGCAGCAGCAACTCCCGCACGGTGTCTATGCGGAATATCTGGCATTCTTTCTCAGTCGTGCCTTCAAAGAACTGAACGGCGGCATCCACTATTTTGCGGAGCGCAAGGGGCTGGAACTGATCTATCGCCGTGATTTGCTGCCTGCCGAAACGCAGCACCCCCGTGCCAATGAGGTGTACTACAAAGTGCAGCTTGGGGAGCTTCAGCCCAAAGTTCCCCCGGTGCTGAATTCCACGCGGCGCACGATTTCTTTTATTCATACCACCTGGGATCGTTTTGTGCGCGCGCAGGAAATCAGCGATTTGTACAGCCGGGCAGACTATTTTGTGGATCGCATTTATCATGCGCTGCGCAATAAAGGACTGCGTCCGCTGCGCTTCTGGGAAACCGAACGTAAGGAAACCGGACATGGTGCGCAGCTGCGTATCCTTTGCGAACATGGCATGGTTGTTGCATCGCCCTATCGTGACGATGGCGAAGGTGTCTTTCACCTGAATGAGAATCAGGACGACGACAGTATTCTGGCGGCGATTCGGGCGGAAATCTTGAGCAAAGGTGGTCCAACCACCGTGAGTATTCCAGTAGAGGGATTTTAAATATGCTTATTACGAATGCAACCCTGGTGACATGGGGCAATCCTTGCCAGATTTTGACCGACCACGCACTGTTTATTGACGCTGGAGTCATTCAGGCGATGGGGCGCAGCGCGGAACTGCGTGAACGCTACCCTGACGCCGAACTGCTGGATGCCCATGGGCAGGTGGTGATGCCCGGCAATATCTGCGCCCACACCCATTTTTATGGCGCTTATGCGCGCGGGCTGGCAATCCCCGGCGATTCCCCGGCGAACTTTCCCGAAATCCTGCGCCGTCTGTGGTGGGTGCTGGATCGTGCGTTGGATGCGGACAGCGTGCGCCTGAGTGCGCTGGTCTGCCTGGTGGATGCGATCAAACACGGCACAACGACACTGATTGACCACCATGCAAGCCCCAATTTTATTGACGGGAGTCTGGATGTGATTGCCGGCGCGGTCAATCAGGCCGGGCTGCGGGCGGTGCTGTGTTACGAAGTCACCGACCGCGACGGACGCGAAAAACGCGATGCCGGAATCAACGAGAATCTGCGCTTTCTTAGGGAGATTGAGCATCCCCGGATCGCTGGATTGTTCGGGCTGCACGCCAGCCTGACGCTTGATGACGCGACGCTGCGCCTCGTTGCCGATTCGCTGCCGCTGGGCAGTGGGTTCCATATTCATGTGGCTGAACATGAGGCGGATCAGGAAGACAGCTTCGCGCGCAGCGGCAAGCGCGTTGTCGAACGGCTGCACCAGTACGGCATCCTCGGTGAACGCACGATTGCCGCGCATTGCATTCACCTGACTGATGTTGAACGCGAACTGCTGTACCAAACGGGGACCTGGGTGACGCATCAACCGCGTTCGAACATGAACAATGGGGTCGGTGCAATGGATTTCGACAGCATGGTTGAATATGATCTGCGTCTGTGTCTGGGGAACGACGGCTTCAGTAATGCTATGTGGGAGGAATGGAAAGCAGCTTATCTGCTGCACAAGGTGGTCAATCGCGATCCGCGCCGCGCCAATGGTGCTGCGGTAGCGCATATCGCCGCCTATAACAATGCGCGCCTGGTGGAAACCTGCTTTGACCATTTGCCGGATTTTAGGCTGGGTGAGCTGTCGGTAGGTGCGCGGGCGGACCTTATTTTTGTTGATTACCATCCCTTTACGCCCCTGACGGCTGAGAATCTTCCCTGGCATATCCTGTTTGGCTTTGAACCCTCGATGGTTACTACGACAATCGTTGACGGAAACGTGTTGATGCGTGACCGCCAACTGCTGACGCTCGACGAAGATGTCATCGCCCAGGAGGCGCTGGCGCTGGCGCCCGAAGTCTGGGAGCGTTTTTACCGGATTGCCGCAGCAGGGTAGGTATGCCTTCGTGCCCGGCGCATGCGCAGCACTCAAACTGTCGTGTATGGGTTCGCTGGCGCTGGTTCCCTATAAGCGTTTGAACAGTGCAGCGGGCTGAGTAGTCTACATCATTCGCGGTGGAGGCGTGCAGATAGCCGCCTGCCGAACACCAGGACTAAAGGAAAAAACTGTGTCTGATTTACGCGACGACTCTATCGTTATGACGATTGCGGTGCTGGGAGGAACGGGTAAGGAAGGTTCCGGGCTGGCGATGCGCTGGGCGTTGAATGGCTACCGGGTGATTATCGGCTCGCGCGATGCTGTGCGTGCCGCGGCGCGTGCCGCAGAGCTGAACGCCGAACTGGGCGGCGATTATCTGTTGGGTATGGATAACGCCGACGCCGCCAAAGCCGCCAGCCTCGTCATTCTCAGCGTGCCGTATGAGGCGCATCGCGCCACGCTGGAAAGTGTGCGGGAGCATTTGACCGGCAAGGTGCTGGTGGATGTCACCGTGCCGCTGCTGCCACCCAATGTGCGCACCGTGCATGTGCCGGCTGGCAAAGCCGCCGGGTTGGAAGCGCAGGCGCTGCTGGGGGACAGCGTGCAGGTCGTTTCCGCCTTCCAGAATGTCAGCGCGGAGAAAATGAAGAATCCTAACGTAAGCGTTGACTGCGATGTGCTGGTGTGTGGGGATAATGCCGACGCAAAAACACACGCTATCCAGCTTGCCGAAGCCGCCGGGATGCGTGGTATTGATGCCGGACCGTTGGCAAATGCGGTGGCGGTTGAGGCATTAACCCCGGTACTGCTGTATATCAACAAAGCGTACAAGGTCAAAGGCGCGGGCATTCGCATTACGGGCATTGAGTAGCAGGCACGGTGGATTATGACACCTAAATCCATGCTGCTGACCCCGCTGCACGGTATTCCACTGGTTGCGCCGGGGGATGACCTGTGCGCGCTGATTTTAAACGCGCTGCAAACGACTGGTGTGACACTGGCAAGCGGCGATGTGCTGGTCGTGACATCCAAAATTGTCTCCAAAGCCGAAGGGCGCTATGTAGAACTTGTTAGCGTTACTCCCGGCGAAGCTGCCCGGCAGCTTGCGGAAGAAACGCGCAAAGACCCGCGCGTGGTTGAACTGGTTTTGAGCGAAAGCCAGCGCATTTCGCGCAAAGCGCTGGGTGTGCTGGTGGTGCAGCACAGATTGGGCTTTGTTTCGGCTAATGCGGGAATTGACCAGTCCAATGTTGAAGATGGGGATAACCGGGTGCTGCTGCTGCCGCTGGACCCCGATTCTTCCGCGCGAAAACTGCGCGAGGCGCTGTACGAAGCCACCGGCGCAGTGGTTGGCATTGTCATCACCGATTCACATGGACGCCCATTCCGCCTGGGCAATGTCGGCGTGGCGGTGGGGGTTGCGGGGCTGCCTGCGCTGGTGGATTTGCGCGGGCGGGAGGATTTATTTGGCAGGGAACTGCGTATCAGCGTGCAGGCTTTTGCCGATCAGCTTGCTTCTGCTGCGAATCTGCTCACCGGCGAAGCCAACGAAGGACTACCGGTGGTGCTGGTGCGCGGACTGGAAGTGCCGCCGGGCGATGGGCGGGCAAGCGACCTTTACCGTGCTCCGGAACTGGACTTGTACCGCTAATCTAATATTGGTCTGATCATCGTGTGGTAGTGTGTTATAGTGACTGTAACATGCTGGCGCACCGCACGCAGGGAGGCATTCGCCTGGTATGATGACGCTGCTTGAAACCATCTATACACGCCATTCAGTGCGTCAGTATTCACCGGATGCTGTGCCAGTCGCACTGCTGGAAACCCTGCTCAACGCCGCGCTGCGTGCGCCATCGGCGCATAATCGTCAGCCATGGCGTTTTGTTGTGGTGCAGCAGCTTGAAACCAGGCAGCGCTTAGCGGAGGTGATGGCGGCACGTCTGCGGCGCGATCTGGCAGCCGATCATGTACCGGAGGACGTCATCGCCCGCGATGTTCACCGTTCAATCGAACGCATCTCGTCTGCGCCGGTGGTTGTGGTCGTGTGCCTGTCACTGGCAGATATGGACCATTATCCCGACGAACGGCGGCAGCACAATGAAATCCTGATGGCGGTGCAGAGTGTGGCAATGGCGGCACAGAATTTGCTGCTTGCCGCGCATCATGCGGGCTTGGGCGCGTGCTGGATGTGTGCGCCGCTGTTCAGCCCTGAAGAGGTTTGCGCTGCGCTGGCGCTGCCTGCGGACTGGCAACCGCAGGGGCTGGTCACGCTGGGTTATCCGCTGCCGGGTGCTGTGGCGCATGCCAGAACACGCCACCCACTGGAAAAGAGTGTGCTTTGGCGCTGAACAATGTAGTCTTGCTTGTAGGCGGTGTTGGCGGGGCAAAACTTGCCTATGGTCTTGCACAGGTGCTGCCCCCCGAAAATCTCACCATCATTGTCAATACCGGGGACGATTTCTGGTTGTATGGGCTGCGCATCTGCCCTGATATTGACACAATCATGTATACCCTTTCCGGGCTGGTTAACCGCCACTTTGGGTGGGGCGTTGCAGACGATACGCGGCAGACGCTCAGCGCGTTGGCGCGTTATGGGCAGGAAACCTGGTTCGGGCTGGGCGACCAGGATTTTGCCACACACATCCTGCGCACCGCCTGGCTGAGCGAAGGGCAAACCCTGACGGATGTCACCCGGCGACTGACCTCCTCGCTGGGGATCCTTAGCCGTGTGCTGCCGATGACGGATGAGACCATCGCTACCGTCGTGGAAACTGCCGAGTTCGGCACGCTGGCGTTTCAAGAGTATTTTGTTAAGCATCGCTGGCAGCCTGTTATGACCGGGCTGCGCTTCAGCGGCGCGGAACAGGCGCGTATGACCATGCAGGTGCAGGTGGCGCTGGCAGCAGCAGATGCTATCATTCTGGGACCATCGAACCCCTGGTTGAGTATTGCGCCGATTTTGGCGGTGCCGGGTATGCGCGCCGCGCTGTTGGCATGTGCCGTGCCGCGTGTGGCGGTCACACCAATCGTCGGCGGCGAAGCCATCAAGGGACCGACAGCTAAACTGATGCGTGAGCTGGGTTACGTTCCATCAGCGGCGGCGGTGGCGCAGTATTACGGCAGCGTCATCAACGGTTTCGTGTATGATGAAAGAGACAGCGAGGCGCGGTTTTCCGTCGAGTGTACAGCCGCGTTTGATACGGTAATGCACACTGATGACGATAAAGTGGTCCTGGCGAAACGCCTTCTGGCGTGGATTGAGGGGTGGAAATCGTGATGCCTGTTTGGGGAATTATCCCGGTTAAACCGCTTAAGCTGGCGAAGAGCCGTTTGTCCAGGGTAATCACGCCTGAACAACGGGAACAGCTTGCCGAAGCCATGCTGCGGCATGTGCTTGAGGTGATGTCCAATGTTCCACAGGTGAACGGCACGCTGGTTATCAGCCGTGACAATCGTGCGCTGGCAATCGCCCGCGAGTACGGCGCAAACACCGTGCAGGAGAGTGGCGCGCCCGAACTCAATGCCGCGTTGATGCGCGCGACCCAGGTTGTCGGCGGATGGGGGGGGGAGGCGGTGCTAATCCTCCCAGCAGACTTGCCCTTTTTGCATGCAAACGATATTCTTGCCATGCTTGCGCTGGGGCAGCGCTTTTACGGTGAGCCGACGGTGGTTGTTGCCACAGACCGTAATGAGGACGGCACCAACGCCCTCTATGTCAGTCCACCCGGACTGTTGAACTACTCTTACGGGGTGGGCAGTTATCACCGCCATGTCGTTCAGGCGCGGGATGCACGGGCAAATATTGAAAAGTATGTCTCCGAACGCTTGTTATGGGATATTGATGTGCCGGAAGATTTGATGAATTATCTGCGCATGATTGAACGCGGCGCTTATCAGGCGCTCAGCTTTCTGTCCGAGGCGCAGATGTTCGATCTGGTGATGGCGCTGAAAGAAGCCGGAACATAGCCGTTGGGAATGTAAAAACGGTTCTTTGCGGACGGACTTTTTATCAAATGGATTTTGCGGTTGGCGGCACAGTGCTTGCCGTGCGGCGGCGACCGGCGACTGCTTAACAACAAACTAGGATTGAGTTTATGGCTGATTCCGTAGCACTTTATTTGCAGGATGCGCACCCACTTCAGGATGCGGTTAAGTACGTGCAATATGCCGAACAGCGCGGCTTTGAAGCGGTTTGGCAGGCGGAGAGCCGCCTGGTGCGTGATGCCGTAGTGCCGATGGCAGCGTTTGCAGCAACCACCAGCCGAATCAAAATCGGCTCCGGCGTGATCAACAACTGGACGCGCAACGCGGCGGTGATTGCGGCAACGTTTCTGACGCTGGATGATCTGGCGCAGGATCGCATTATCTGTGGCATTGGCGCGTGGTGGGATCCGTTGGCGGCGAAAGTGGGCATCAATCGTCAGAAGCCGCTGCTCGCTATGCGCGAAGTTGTGACCGTCGTGCGGGCGCTGCTGGCGCGGGAGCGCGTGACGTTTCACGGTGAGTTTGTGCATCTGGATGATGTCGAACTTGATGTGGTGCATGGGCGCAAAGAGCCGCGCAATGTGCCGATCTATATTGGCGCGACAGGTCCACAGATGATGGCGCTAACCGGCGAAATCGCTGACGGCGTTGTGCTGAACTATCTGGTATCACCGCAGTACAACGAGGGCGCGCTGGCAGAACTGGACAAAGGTGCCAAGAAGGTCGGGCGCAGTGTCTATGATCTGGATCGCCCGCAGTTGGTCGTCTGCTCGGTGGATCGTGACCGCAAGAAGGCATTGGACGGGGCGCGCAAGCTGGTCACGCAGTATCTGGGGCAGCAGCCGCACATCATGAAGGCAAGCGGGGTTAAACAGGAACTGCTGGACGACATCGCGCAGGTGCTGACCTGGCCCGCTACGGAGGAGCAGATCGAACAGGCGATGCGGCTGGTGCCGGATGACGTGGTGCAGATGATTACTGCATCGGGGACACCGGAGGAAGTCAAGGCGAAGGTGCGCGAATACATTGCGCATGGCGCGACCTGCCCAATTCTGTATCCGCTGGGACCCGATGTGCGCTATATGATAGACATCTTCGCGGATGGCTACAGCCGCTGATTACTGTTCGGCTAATTATCACGGAGTAATCACAGTGGGGGTACGGGCTGATCGCTCTGCCTCCATTGTTTTCTGATGGATACCCGCTCTGCACCTGATGTCTCACCCGCACCTGCTCCGACGAGCAGGCGTGCTAACCTGCTCGTGTGGCTGTTGTGCTGGGTTGTCGCCGCGCTGACACTGCTGGCATATATCAGCGCGAGTCTGGCAGCAGGGCGGGGGACGCTGCTGCTGCCGCTGGACGATGTGTACATTCACTTTCAGTATGCGCGCCAGCTTGCGCAGGGACAGTCTTACATTTACAACCCCGGTGATCCGCCTACCTCCGGCGCGACCAGTTTTATCTATCCGTATGTGCTGGCAGCGGGATATCTGAGCGGCTTTCATGATCTGGCGCTGGGAGCATGGGCGTTGGGTGTGGGGGCGCTGGCGCTGGCGGGCAGCATGTGGCTGGTTTACCTGCTGGTGCGCGCGCGTGCCGGTCCGCTGTGGTTGGGCGCAGGGGCGGCATGTGCTTTTGGGTTGACAGGCAGCAGCGCATGGCATTTCATGAGTGGCATGGAAACCGGGCTGCTGGTGTTCTTCACGCTGTTCACGCTCTATGCCGTGGTGACAACACGACTGCGGTTGTTTGCTGCTGCCGCAACTCTGCTCGCGCTTGCCCGTCCCGAAGCGGCGGCGCCCGTGATCATCGCTGTCGGGGTAATGCTGCTCCGCCCGCGGATACCGGCAAACGGCGGATTTGCGCGGGTGGCGCTGTGGCTGCTGCTGCCGCTGGTGGCGTGTTTTCTGCAACCAGCGCTCAATCTGGCGTTCACTGGGTCTGCCACCGCGTCAGGCAGCGCGGCAAAATCGCTTTTGGGGCTGATTCCGCAGGATTGGGGTGTCATCATTGCGCGTATTGTCGAAAACTTCGTGCGCATGTGGGCGGAATGGCTGACCGGCTACAGCCCGCGCGAAGGCTGGTATCTGCCCGTGCTGCTGTTTCCGCTAGGGCTGGTTGGGCTGGCAGCGCTCGTGCGGCAGCGGGCATGGGGTATTGCGACGCTGCTAACATTGTGGCTGCTGGCGCTGTCAGGGGCGGTTAGCACGCTGGACACCGCATTCTGGCACTTCAAGCGCTACCAGACTCCCGCGCTGGCGCTGATGTTTCCCCTTGCTGCGTGGGCGCTGGCATGGGGCTGGCAGGCGCTCTGCCGCACTCGTTTTGCCGTGTTGATTCCCGGCGCTGGTGCTGCTCTGCTGGGGTTCGCGCTGCTGATTGGGGCGCAGTTTTTGGGCTACTATCACACCAATGTCGGTTATGTCTACGCACAGCCTTACCAGATGGCATTGTGGCTGCGGGCGAACACCGCTGAGGACGCGCTGGTTGCCGTGCATGATGTCGGGCTGATGCGTTACCTGGGCGGGCGCAGCACACTCGACATGGTCGGGCTGACGACCCCCGGCGCGGCAGCGTACTGGCGTAATGGTCCAGGCAGTGTGGCGGAATTCTTGATCGATCAGCAGCCGGATTATATTGCGTCGTATGGCGAGGGGCACGGCTATGGGTTGGGGATGCTGGCGCAGACCAGCCTGTATGCTAACGAACGCGCCCGTTTTGAGGTCGTGCTGGATGACCGTGTGAATGTGGCGCTCGCGGCAAGTGTGCAGGGGATCTACGAGCCGGCGTGGGAAGAGTTCTGGGATGACCGCGACCTTGTCGGAGGCGATTATATTACTTATACACTGAGTCAGCGGCGATTGGTGACAAGTATTTATGTAGGCGATATTGCCTCCGAACATGAACACAACTATCAGGTTGTGAACAGTGGGACTGGTGGTCGGTTTCCATCTGAACCGTTTGAGATTCGATATTCCTACTTCGATTTGATGGTTGGGTTAAATGTAACCGTTCCTTTACTTGACGGTGTGCGCATTGTTCGAGGTTACGAACAATTTGATTTCACGCTGCCAGCGACAGACCATGATGTGGTGCTGGTGACTCGCGTACATTCTGCTGCAAGCGGGACACTGGCGGTCTATCTCAACGATGAGTTCCTTGATCGCAACGTTGTGCCTGAACGCCCCGGCTCATGGCTCGATGTTTATACGGCGATTCCACGCGATCGGCTGCGCCCGCACAATACCATTCGGATTGTGCCAGAAGGAGAAGAGAGCTTCTATTTCCCGGCGTCGCATGCCATTTTCAGCGGTGAACTCTACGTACCCGTGCCGACTGACAGCAGCGCGAGCTTTCAGGACGATGCGGTGCTGTTGCATCATGCCTTTCTACAGCCAAACTTTGGAAATCCGACAAGTCGTTTTGACGGGCTGCTATGGGTGCAACTGAGTTGGTATTTCGATACGCGCGCGTATGGTGATTATCGCCTCTTTATCCACGTCTATGATGACATCAATCAACCACCACTTCAGGGACTGGATGTCTATCTGGGAAACGGACAACTTCCTCTGGGCAATGTCCTGCCGAGCTATATTGGGGAAACCCGCACTTTAGATCTGCGCGCGTTCGAATCCGGCACGTATCGTGTGGCAATCGGCTTCTACAACCCGTATACTCAGGAACGGCTGATGCCAACCAGCAGTGTCTATGACGTGTCGCCGGATGGACGCCTGTGGCTGGGCGAGATTGAGGTGCCATAACCATGCATGATGATAACCGCGAGGTCTATGAAGCGTTGAGCGCCGTGGGTGTCAGCGGCGAACCCGCTGCGCTTGCGACCATTATTCGCACGCAGGGGTCAATGCCGCGTCATGCGGGCAGCAAAATGCTCGTGCGTGCTGATGGCAGCATTGTCGGCACGGTTGGTGGCGGTGCGCTGGAGTCGCGGGTGGTTCAGGAAGCGCTGGCGGCAATGGCGGATGGGCAGACGCGCCTGCGCACGTACACGCTCAACAATCTGGAAGACGGTGATCCGGGCATCTGCGGCGGTACTGCCGACATTTTTATTGAGCCAGTAGCCAGCAGACCCGTTTTGCTGGTGGTGGGTGGTGGGCACGTTGGCAGAGCGCTGGCGGAACTGGGCAAATGGGCGGGGTACCGCGTGCTGCTCAGTGATGACCGCGAAGCTTTCTGCAATCCTGATTATGCGCCGGGGCTGGATAGTTACGTGGTTTGCCCCCCCGGTGAGATCGTGAATCGTGTTACAATCAATGCGCAAACCTATATTGCCTGTGTGACACGCGGGCTGCCAGTGGATGTCAATCTGGTACCACTGCTGCTGCAAACAGGGGCGGCTTATATTGGCATTATCGGCAGTCGGCGGCGCTGGGCGCTGACCGTTAAAGCACTGCGCGAGGAACATGGTCTGACCGAGGCGCAGCTTGCTCGTGTTCATGCCCCGATTGGGCTGGAATTGGGCGCAGAAACGCCCAGAGAGATTGCGGTCAGTATTCTTGCGGAGATTATCATGCTGCGGCGCGGTGGAACTGGCGCGCCTATGCGCTGGATGGGCAATGTGCAGGATGCGGAAGCCGCTGCCCGGAGCGAATAAACCGGTCAGGTTTGTAGACGCCCCAAAATGCTGTGGTACAGGAGCATGGTTGTCAACGAAATCGTCGTTATTGTTGTTCAGGGTTCATTGTGAAATTGCTTTGTTTGAGTGATACTGTCGTTAAACAAATGGAAAGCGCCGCTAACCTGCGGCGGCAGTACAGTGACATCGAACTGGTGGTGAGCTGTGGGGATATGCCGTCCGCCTATCTCGAATTCATTACCTCGGTGTTGAATGTGCCGCTGTTGTACGTGCGCGGCAATCATGATGAACACTATGTTGAAGAACCCCCCGGCGGCCAAGACCTGCATATGCGCTTTGTCAATTATGGTGGCATCAGCTTTATGGGGTTGGAAGGCTGCATTAACTATAATAACGGGTTGATTCAGTATAGCGAATTTGAAATGCTGCAAATGGTGCTTAAAATAGGCTTGCGCCTGCGCCGCCGTCGCCAGCATTATGGTTACGGTATCGATGTTTTTGTCGCACATTCACCCGCCCGCGGCATTCACGACGGCGAAGACCGTGCGCATCTGGGCTTTAACGCCTTCATCAAATTCTTGAACTGGTATCGCCCGCGCTATATGCTGCACGGACATGTGCATACGTGGGATCGGCGCACCAGAACTCGTACTGACTATCGGGGCACAACCGTGATTAACATTAATCCGGTCACCGTCCTTGATGTGAATCCACTCTAATCAGGATCGAGGTGAACACATTCATGTGGAGCCGTTACATCACCGTCGCCTCCATCGAAGAGGCGTTACAGGCACTTAGTCAATATCATGAACGGGCGCGCATTGTTGCCGGGGCGACCGATATACTCATTGAATTGGAGCGCGGCAGTCGTCCCGGTGTCGAGGTGTTGATCGACATTACTCGTGTGCCCGGACTGGATCAAATTGAACATCATGGAGACAGCGTGCGGCTGGGGGCGCTGGTGACCCACAACCAGGTGGTTGCCAGTGAACTGCTTGTGCAGCGCGCGCTGCCGCTGGCGCAAGCCTGCTGGGAGGTCGGCGCACCGCAGATTCGCAATCGCGCGACGGTTGCAGGCAATCTGATTACAGCGTCACCGGCGAACGACACCATCACGCCGCTGATGGCGCTGGGGGCATCCGTGATCCTGACCTCTCTGGGTGGGGAGCGCACCGTGCCGCTGCAAGCGTTCTACACAGGGCTGCGCCGCACGGTGATGCAGCCCGATGAACTGCTTACAGCGATTACGTTTCCGCTGCTGGCAGATCATGAACGCGGCATGTTCCTGAAGCTGGGGTTGCGCCGGGCACAGGCAATTTCTGTCGTCAATGCGGCGGTGATTCTGGCATTTGACGGCGATCAGATCACGCGCGCGGCAGTCACGCTGGGCAGCGTTGCCCCAACCGTCATCCATGCACCGACTGCTGAACAGGCGCTGCTTGGCACAACGCTCACGCCGGAAACCGTTGCCGAAGCGGCGCGGTTGGCGGCTGCTACGCCGTCCCCGATTGACGATGTGCGCAGTACTGCCGAATACCGTACCGAGATGGTCCGTATTCTGGTTAGCCGGGCACTACGCGCACTGGCGCAGCATGCGCAGGGGGTGAAATTCCCGCATGATCCGGCGCTGCTTTGGGGCGCAAGGCACGGGCACGGTGTGCCTGCTGCCAGCCAGATGATTCATGAGGACGGGCAGCCGATTGTAACTACCGTGAACGGACAGACCTACACGGCGAACAGTGGGCAAGGCAAAACACTGCTGCGCTTCCTGCGTGAGGATTTGCAGCTACCGGGCACGAAGGAAGGCTGCGCCGAAGGTGAATGCGGCGCTTGCACGGTGTTTCTGGATGGCGCGGCGGTCATGGCGTGCATGGTGCCTGCGCCACGCGCACACGGCGCGGAGATTATCACCGTCGAAGGGCTTGCGCAGGATGGCACGCTGCATCCGATCCAGCAGGCGTTTGTGGAGCAGGGTGCGGTGCAGTGTGGTTACTGCACACCGGGATTCCTGATGGCGGGGGCAAAACTGCTCGAGGAGCATCCGCAGCCAACGATGGAGCAGATTCAGCAGAGTATCAGCGGTAATCTGTGTCGCTGCACGGGTTACTACAAGATTTTGCGCGCCTTTGAAGCGGCTGCCGGCGAGCAAAAAGCATAAGCCACGCCATAGTTTCAGCATTGCCGCTGGCAATCAGTGGTGCGTAGTTGGCACGAACATGCGATAGAGAAGCGTTAAGAGGGGGCACAATGACACGGTTTTCTGAACCTGAAAAGCGTCAGCGGGGCAGTTGGATGTTACCAGCGATGGGGCTGCTGCTGATAATCAGTTTTGGGGTATTCGCCTATTTTCTGGGCGATCCGGTGCGCGATTTTGTCGCTACGCGCTTCAATGTGGCAGGGATTGGCGGTTCTGACTTCGAGTGGATTTTCCGGGCGCTTATCTTCATTGCGCTGTCCTTAATCGGGGCAATGATTTACGCTGCGGCTGCCCCCAAGCGCAAGAAGACGATTGATGAGCGTACCCTCGTCAAACAGCGTCAGGAAATCCGCGATTACCAGAAGCAGCGCCGTCAGAATATCCGCAATATCAAGAACTTGGAAAAGCGTGACCGGCAAGAAAACACCCGGTCGAAATAATGCTTTTGGCATAGCAATAATCAGGTAGATCTGCCCGGCAGGCTGCCTGTTAGCAGCGCCGGGTCTGTAGTTTAAAGCCTGATATTTGTATGATCTTGCGCCTGCCGCGGGTGCGTTGTCATTGTTTGGGTTGGCAGTAAGGAACGAGCCTTGTCCACAGAAGCGACCTTCGCAGTTGGTCAAAGTATGCTGCGCATTGATGCTCACGGCAAAGTGACGGGTGAAACGCCTTATCCCGGTGATATTGATCTGGAAGGGCAGCTCTGGATGAAGCTGTGCTTCAGCGAACGCGCCCATGCGCGGGTAGTATCAGTGGATACCCGCGCGGCGGAGGCTGCGCCCGGCGTGGTGCGTGTACTCACTGCGCGCGATGTCCCGGTGAATCGCTACGGGCTGATTATCCGCGATCAGCCGGTAATCTGTGGTCCGGGCAGCAGCATTCCCGGCGCGGACATTGTCCGCTGCTACGCCGATTGTGTGGCGGTGGTGATTGCCGAAACTGAGGCGCAGGCGGTGCAGGCGGCAAAGCTGATTGAAGTGGTCTATGAAGATTTGCCCACTGTGTTCGACCCCGAAGCAGCGCTGCGCGACGACGCGCCGCAGCTCCACGCGGACAACCCCAACAACATTCTCTGCCATTTCCGCATTCGCAAAGGCGATCTGGCGGCGGGCTGGGCGCAGGCAGATGTCATCATCGAAGGTGAATACAGCACGGGCTATCAGGAGCACGCCTACCTGCAACCGGAAGCCGGGATTGGTTATATTGACGACGCAGATCGGGTAACAGTGATTGTTGCCGGGCAGTGGGTGCATGAAGATCAGGATCAGATTGCCCATGCGCTCGACCTGCCGCATGAACGTGTGCGCGTGGTTTACCCGGCGATTGGCGGCGCTTTTGGCGGGCGCGAGGACATGTCGGTGCAGATTGTGCTGGCGCTGGCGGCACATCATCTGCGCCGTCCGGTCAAGGTCATCTGGAGTCGCGAGGAATCAATCCTCTACCATCACAAGCGCCACCCCGTGCGTATTCAGACCAAATGGGGCGCCACCCGTGACGGTAAACTGGTTGCGGCAGAAGCGCGTGTGGTGGGCGATGCAGGGGGTTATGCCTATACCTCCACCAAAGTGCTGGCAAACGCCAACCTCATGGTGACGGGTCCATACGAAATCCCCAATGTTCATGTGGATACCTATGCCATTTATACCAATAACATCCCTACCGGAGCGTTTCGCGGTTTTGGTGCGCCGCAGGGGGCGCTGGCGGCAGAAGGGCAGATGAACCGGCTGGCAGCGGCGCTGGGTATGGACCCGGTTGAGCTGCGTTTGCGCAATAGCATTCGTGAAGGCAGCGTTATCTCTGTTGGCACACCGCTGCCCAAAGGGGTATCTATGCCGCAGGTTATCGAACAGTGCGCGCTGCAAAGCGAATACTGGATGCACGATGATGAAGACGGTTGGCGGCGCAAAATGCTGTCTTCCGATCAGGATCCGGTACTGCGGCGTGGGGTGGGGTTCGCCTGCGGATTTAAGAATGTGGGCTACAGCTTTGGCTTTCCGGAGCAAAGCTGGGCAACTATCGAGCTGCATGGCGCTGGCGAAATTGAGCGCGTTATCGTGCGCGCGGCGGGCGCAGATGTGGGGCAGGGCGCGCATACGGTGATGAAGCAGATGGCAGCAGCGGCTGTAGGTGTGCCTGTGGAGCGCGTCAGCCTGCTAACGCATGACACCGCTGAAACGCAGACTTCCGGCAGCGCGTCCGCGTCCCGTCTAACATTCATGACCGGCAACGCGATTCGCGGCGCTGCCGAGAAAGCGCTGCAAGCATGGAAGAACGAGGAACGCCCTGCAGTGGGCGAGTATCAGTATCGCCCGCCCAAAACCACTCCCTATGACCCGCTGACCGGCAAGAGTGAGCCGAACTTTTCCTATGGCTATGTGGCGCAGGCGGTGGAAGTGCTGATTGATATTGAAACCGGGCAGATTCAGCTTGTGCGGGTGGTATCTGCCAATGATGTTGGCAAAGCGGTGAATCCCACACAGGTTCAGGGTCAGATCGAAGGTGCGGTTGTGCAGGCACAGGGCTATGCGCTGATGGAGCACCTGATTTCCAGAGATGGGCGCATCCTTAATCCATATCTGTCAACTTATTTGATCCCGACAGTGTTGGATGTGCCGCTGGAAGTGAAGTCGGTGATTCTGGAATATGCCGATCCGATTGGTCCCTGGGGCGCACGCGGTATGGGGGAAATGCCGTTCATCACACTTGCCCCGGCGATTGCTGCCGCCGTTTATGATGCGACAGGGGTCTGGCTGGATGACATCCCCATGACGCCTGATCGTGTGCTGCCGCAGCTGCGGGCGCACGGCATCGGGGTTCTGTAAACCTGATATTCAGGGGCACATCCATGAGATTGCATCAGGCATTGCGTGTGCTGCGTGGTGATGTGGTGGCTTTTACAGGCGCGGGGGGCAAAACCTCCGCGCTGATTACGTTAGGGCATGAACTGGCGGAAGCGGGCTGGCGGGTGCTGGCAACGACGACCCTGCCAGTTAATGCAGAGCAGCTTGATCTACCTCCTGCCAGTGTGCGCTGCGCCGCCGGGTTTGATGCCATCTCCAACGCCCTTACGGCACATCGCTTTGTGTTTCTTTACGATCACGTCAGCAGTGGCAGCGCCTATGGTCCGCCGCTGGCGTGGGTCACACGCCTGCTGGATGCAGTGGACTCCGATGTGCTGCTGATTGAGGCGGATACGGCGCGGGCGCTGCCAATGAAAGCGCCCGGCGCAGATGAGCCGGTCATTCCGCCGGAAACCTCACTGGTTGTGCCGGTGGTCTCGCTGGTTGTGCTGGGCAAACCGTTGGACGAGGCGCATGTTTACAACGCGCCTGCGATCATGGCGCGTTATGGCTTCACGGAAGGTGCGCGTGTACGTTCGCCCTGGGTTGCGCAGGTGCTGCGTGACGAAACGCTTGGTCTGCGCGGCGTTCCTGCGCAGGCGCGCGTCGTCGGTCTGATTAATGGCACGCCTGCCAGCGGCTATTTTCGCGGGCGGGCGCGGGCAATCGCCCAGTGGGCACTGCGTTCTTCACGCTTTGAGGGCATTGCGATCGGTTCGGTGCGCGGTGCCGTGCCCGTACACGAAGTCCAGCGGCATATCGGCGCGGTGGTGCTGGCTGCGGGCATGTCCACACGGATGGGGCAGCCCAAAGTGCTGCTGCCCTGGGCAGAAGGGCGCACGATCATTGAACATATCCTGCACCAACTGATCCTGTCCAAACTGGATCACATCACCGTTGTCACCGGGCATCTTTCCAGAGAAGTGACCGCGCAGGTGAAACCGTATGCTGTGCAGACGGTGTACAACCGCGCCTTCCGAACCGGCGAGATGCTGTCCTCGCTGAAAGCCGGGCTGCGTGCGCTGCCCGCGCATGTCACCGCGGCGCTGGTGGTGCTGGGCGACCAACCGCGCATTCAACCGCGTGTGGTGATGCAGGTGTTGATGGCATATGCTGAAGGGCGTGGTGAAATCATCGTGCCCAGCTATGAAATGCGACGCGGACACCCGATTCTGCTGGATCGCCGCTGCTGGCATGAAATCCTTGATTTGCCTGAGGATGGTTCTTTGCGTGACGTGATTTACGCTCACGCAGAGCAGATTGCCTATGTCGCGGTGGACACAGACAGCGTGCTGCGCGATGTAGACACCCCGCAGGACTATGACGACGAACGGCAGCGCGCCGGGTTGTGACAGGCACTTATAAACGGCAGCCTCACGCAGGGGCACTGTCACTGCTGCGCCGGAGGGTTCGCGGGCGCTTAACAGAGGTTTCGTAACAGGCTTCGCGCAGTTCGTCGGCATAACGCATGGGCGTGATGACAATCAGTACCTCGTGGGCATTGAGCCGATAATCCTGCGGCGGCGCATAAACAAAGCTGCCATCCTCCAGCCGTATTGCCAGCACGCCGGCGTTGTACTGGTTCCGCAAATCCAGTTCTTCCAGTGTCTTACCGATCCACGGTGAGTCGTCCTGCGTATACAGCTCGGTCGTTTCGATGCGCGCATGCGTGTTGAACAGCACATGCTCAAAGAAGCCGCTGACTGCCGGGCGGGTGGCTGCGAGCATCATGAACTGTCCGGCAACATTAAATGGGCTGGTGACACGGTCTGCCCCGGCGCGTTTCAGCTTAGCGACCATTGCGTCTTCACTGGCGGTGACGGTAATCAGCAGGCGTTTGCTCAGCCTGCGGCAGTTGAGTACCGCCAGAATCGTATCTGCTTTATCATCCAGCGAAATCATTGCCGCCAATGCGCGCTCCACGCCCGCTTTATGCAAGGTGTCTTCATCAGTTGGGCTGCCATGCACGACCAGAAAGCCCTGTTTCATCAGATCAGCAGTCATATCGTTATCGCTGCTGACGATGACAAAGGGTTTCGCCGGGTTGAGCTTGCTGACCGCGCTGTGCCCGATGCGGTCTAAGGCGCAGATGACGTAATGATTGCTTAGTTGCCTGATGCTCTGTTCTGCCTGGTACAGGGACATGGTGTGTTGTGTGGATGCATCTTCGGCATTGTCGATGAGGTTCTCTTCCCAGTGCTTTGGCGGCAGCACCGTTTTTACACCGCTGCGTGACAGCGCCAGCAGCGCCCCGATGCGTTCTGTCGGCACAACGACAATCAGGTGCTCCTGTTCGTCCAGCACTTCATCGTCGGCGGGGCAGTAATCATAGCTGCCGTTCGTGTGCCGGATGCCGAGGACCGCAGCGCCGAATTGCTCACGCAGCGGCAGTTCGCCCAGATGACGGTTAACCCAGTGCGAACCGGGCACGATGCGTAACTGCGTGGTCTGCACACCGGTTTCATGGTCGAACAGGATACCGGTGAAAAAATCATTCACTGTCGGACGCAGCGCTGCATTGTTGAGAAACAGTCCGGCGAAGTCATATGGCGCGACCACACGATCTGCCCCCGCGCGCTGCATTTGTTCGCCGAGTTCTTCACGCTGCGGCGCGGTGACAATGAACAGGTTGGGATTTTGGCTGCGTGCCGTCAGCGTGGTCAGCAGCGTGTCGGAGTCTTCTTCGAGCATTACGATCAGCGCTCGGGCGTGCTGCACGCCCGCCAACAGCAGGGTTTCGTCGTCACTGGGATCGCCTTCGACAACCAGCAGCCCTTCCTGTCGCAAATGCTCGGCATAGGCGTGGTCAGTCGTAACGACCACAGCAACATTGAGCATCGTTTTGTAGCGCGCCAGCAAGTGCAGCAGCCGCGCGCCGATGCGCCGTACAGGACGGTGCAACGGTGGCAGCCAGCCCAGCCACCGGTCAACACGTTTCAAGCGCCGGTTAATCTCGAAATCAGCGCGCTGGCGGGCACGCTGCATCATATAGGCGATGGTCTGTTCGACGAGTTCGCCGTAACCGCAGATGATGAAATGCAGATCCAATGTGGCGATGGTGCGCAGCGCCCGGCGCTGCAGGCGCAGGTTGCGCAGGCTGGGGCTGACGAAGAAGGTGAAAATGGCTTGCAGCGCAAACGCGAACAAGCTCAGTCCAACGATAATCAGCAGCATAGCGAACAGGCGCCCGGCGACAGTTCTGGGCACAATGTCCCCGTAACCGATGGTGGTTAACGTGACAACGGTCAGCCAGAGCGCGTCGAGCAGACCCATCTGTTCGATGAGCATAAACCCGATAACGCCCAGCGGGACGACAAACCCCAGGGCTGCCGCCGCAGTACGAATCTGGCGCCGGCTATCTTCCAGAGACATCATCAAAATTGTCCCAACATGGTGTAATTGTGCATTTCTAGAACGTATCCATTGACCCGTCTTGGGCGCGTAAGCCCATATCCGGATTTAAGGATAGATATTCAATTATAGTGGTTTGCGCGCTTTTGACAGGCTGCCAGTTTTGCGCCTTGTGCGATCCAATCTGCAGCATAGGCAGGGCAGCCATTGAGCAGCCCTGTCCGGGGTCAGAGGGCACGTGTTGAGACTGCCACATGGGGTCTGGCGGGGCTATTGCTTGAGCCAGCGAATCAGGCGGGAAATCACACTGCGCCGTTCTTCCAGCCCTTGGTGGTATTCCTCGTTCAGTTGGCGTGTGACATATTCCAGCTCTGCCACGCGCATCCGCGCACCGTTGACCATCACCCATTCGTGATCCAGCACGCGCATGTCTTTGGGCGTGCGCCTATACAGTTTCTGATAGGCTTCGGTGTAATGCAGCACTGCCTGTTCAGCGTTGACTTCCATGGCACCACCGCGCTCCTGCATGATGAGTGATCCTGCGCTTTCCGAAACTGCATCATATAACTGCGGGGCAGTTGCCCTGCAGTTGCTCGGTCAGGTTAAGGCATGGTTTTGATTGTGATTATCCATTATTATAATGCGGTCTGTAAGTCCCGTACACAGGATTCCATTGATGCGGGCGTAATTTTGCACATTTTTTGGAAATTTTTCATGAATTGTGGTGCCGCTTTGACCGGGCATGTGCTATCGTGATGCCCGCGCTAATGCACCTTCGCAACGAAAGGACACAGCATGTCATTCACCCGCGCAGATTATGAGCAGGCGGTGGCGGCGATTCGCAAGCAAACGGACGTCGTGCCAGCAGTCGGGTTGGTGCTGGGGTCAGGTTTAGGGGCACTCGTGGAAATGCTGGAGAATCGCCACGCGATTCCCTATGCAGAGATTCCCGGTTTCCCGCTGTCTACTGTACATGGACACCAGGGAAGTCTGGTATTTGGCACATGGCAGGGGCAGACCATCGTCGCCCAGCAGGGGCGCACACATTATTACGAAGGCTATTCGGCACAGCAAATCACCTTTCCAATTCGGGTGATGCACCTGCTGGGGGTGCGCAGCCTGATTTTGACGAACGCGGCAGGCGGGTTGAATCCTGCGTATCAGGTTGGCGACCTGATGCTGTTCAATGACCACATCAACCTGATTGGCATGGCGGGCAATAATCCGTTGATTGGGCCAAATGATGATGCGCTGGGTCCGCGCTTTTTGAGCGTGACCAACACTTATGATTTGCGGCTGCGGCAGACGGCGCGACAGATTGCACAGGATACACAGATGCCGCTGCATGAAGGTGTCTACGTGGTGCTGTCCGGTCCCAATTTCGAGACTCCCGCAGAGGTGCGTATGCTGCGCACACTAGGCGCAGATGCGGTTGGCATGTCCACCGTGCATGAGGTGCTGGTGGCGCGGCATATGGGCATGCGTGTGTTGGCAGTGTCCGGCATCACCAACCGGGCAATTGATGTGATTGACACACCTGCCGAGGCAAGTCATGAGGAGGTGCTTGAGGCGGGCAAGCTGCTGGTGCCGCGTCTGGTAGCAATCGTTCGGGGTGTCCTGCGGCAGGGTGTATGACCGGGTTTGTCTTTCTCGTTGAACAAATCGCCGTCGGGCTGTATATCCTGATTGCGCTGGCAGTCTTCGTGGTGTGGCGGGCATGGTCACGCGCGCGGCACGATTATCGCGCGACGCCCTATGAACTGGAGCGTGATCTGGCACGCTATCGGCAGGCAAATGCACTGACGGCGCTGGTGCTGCTGGTCGAACTCAGTCTGATTGTCTTTGGGTTGCAGAATGTGGTAGCGCCGACGCTGCGCGCCAACGCTGGGGGCAGCGCAGTGCGCGTGGGACAGGTCAGTGATGGCGACTTCACGCCTGTCGTGCCGACGCCGCTGTCTGATATTGGCTTGACGCCGGTTGGCGGCATTTTCCCCACCGAGATTCGGCAGGTACTTGCCACACCAACCCTGACGCCTACACCGGTGGGGACAATTCTGCCCAACTTTCCGCCTGCTGTCGGGTGTGACACACCTAACGCCACGCTGCAAGTTCCGACCACCGGACTGCTGGTGTTCCAGCCGATTACCGTAGTGGGGACTGCCTTTACCGAGGATTTTGTTTCATACAAGATTGAACTGAACGGACCAAGTACTTTCAACAATTACGCTGTGATTATCGAGAACTTGCAGCCGGTGCCCGAAACCGGGACATTGGCGCAGTTTGTGCCATCCCAATATGCGCCGGGAGATTACCGGTTTCGGCTGACTGTGTTTGACATCACCAATACGCTGCGTGCTGCGTGTGAGGTGACTATTCGCCTCAGCGCACCGATTCCGACAGAAACACCGATTCCATCCCCGACACCAGCGGCGGCAGAGGCGGTTGGGTAGCGGGACATGATGCAGCAGGACTTGCCTACACTGGGGATTATCGGTACGGGAAAGGTGGGCAGCACGCTGGCACGCCTGCTGGCAAATGCCGGGTACAGGCTTGTCGCGGTTTACAATCGCACACCGGAAACAGCACGCCTGCTGGCGGCGGAACTGCATACGGCGGCGGTCAGCGAACCGCTGGACGTGCTGCGGGCTGCCGATCTGACGCTGCTGACGGTGACGGACGATGCGCTGCCGGTGCTATCTGCTGGTATCGCAGCGGCGTTGGAAGTAGCAGCGCTGGCAGCGGATGCAAAAGCGATTGTGCATACCTCCGGCGTTTATGGTGCCGAGGTGCTGGCGTCGCCGGGGCAGCGGGGGATGCTGGTGGGCGGGCTGCATCCGGCGTTCCCGTTCGCGGCGGCAAATGCCCCTGGCAGTTTGCGCGGGGTGACTTTTGCGCTGGAAGCCGACGACGCGCTGCTGCTGCGCTGGCTGACTGAGCTTGTGCAGGCGCTGGAAGGCAGTGTGCTGCGTATTCCGGTTGGCAGCAAGGCGCTATATCACGCGGCGCTGGTTTTCGCCAGCAATTATACGGTCGTGCTGTATGCGCTGGCAGAACGGCTGCTGCTGGGTCTGGGCGCAGAGCGCGCGGTTGCAGAGCAGGCATTGAATGCGCTGGTGGGGGCAACAGTGGAAAATCTGCGGGAACGCGGCATTCCCTGGGCGCTGACCGGTCCGCTTGCCCGGCTGGATACGGGCACGCTGGCAGCGCATCTGCAGGCGCTGCACCAGCAGTCTCCGGCGCTTGCCGGGTTGTATCGCCAATTGGCGCGCGAAGCCTACCCACTGCTTGAGGCGCGGGGGCTTTCAACCGCCGTGTTAGAGGCTTTTTTCTTGCAGGATGAAACCAATGCGGTTGAACATTCGTGATTTCCAAAAATATAAGCTTGATGGTGAGCGTATCCCGGTACTGACTGCCTATGACGCCATCAGCGCGCGTGTGGCAGAAGCGGCGGGGGTTCCCGCGCTGCTCGTCGGCGACACCCTGGGTATGGTCGTGCAGGGGCACAACTCCACGATCCCGGTGACGATGGAGCATATGCTTTACCACTGCGAAATTGTGTCGCGCGTGACCGAACGCCCGCTGGTGATCGGCGATCTGCCGTTTATGAGCGTCAATATCAGCTTCGAGCAGGCACTTACCAATGCCGCGCGGTTGATGCAGGAAGGGCGCGTGACCTGTGTCAAGCTGGAAGGTGGCGAGGTCATGGCGCCCACCATTGCGCGCATCGTACAGTCCGGGATTCCCGTCATGGCGCATATCGGGCTGACCCCGCAGAGTGTCAACCAGTTCGGGGGGTTCCGCGTGCAGGGACGCGAACTGGAGTCGGCGCGCCAGCTTCTGCGTGATGCCCGCGCGGTACAGGATGCGGGGGCGTTTGCGGTGGTGCTGGAGCTTGTGCCCTCGCCGCTGGCAAAGCTGATTACCGAGCGCCTGACGATTCCAACGATTGGCATTGGCGCGGGGCTGTACTGTGACGGGCAGGTGCAGGTCTTTCACGATATTCTGGCGCTGTTCAGCGAGTTTGTGCCGCGCCACACCCGGCGCTTCGCCAATATTGGCGATGCGATAACCGATGCTATTCGGCGCTTCGCCGCTGATGTGCGTGAACAGCAGTTTCCCGGTGAAGAGAACAGCTTCAGCATGCACGAGGCGATTGTTGAGCAGCTGCTCAGGGAGGAGCTGTAATGCGTGTAGTCGTGACGGCGGAACAACTGCGGCAGGTACGGCGTGAATTCAACGGCAGTGTGGGGCTTGTGCCCACGATGGGCGCACTGCATGCGGGGCATCTGGCGCTGGTGGCAGCCGCCCGCGACGAAAACGATGTTGTTGTCGCCAGCATCTTTGTGAACCCGACTCAGTTTGCTCCTACTGAAGACCTGAGCACTTACCCGCGCGATTTGCAGCGTGATTTAGCGCTGCTGATTGACGCCGGGTGTGATCTGGTGTTCACGCCGACCCCTGAGGTCATATATCCGTCGGGGTTCCAGACATATGTAACGGTGGAAACGCTGTCACAGGGGCTGGAAGGGGCGCGCCGACCGGGGCATTTTCGCGGGGTTGCTACCGTCGTGGCTAAGCTGTTCAACCTGATTCAGCCGCATTTTGCCTACTTTGGGCAGAAAGATGCCCAGCAGGTGGTGGTCATCCGGCAAATGGTGCGTGATCTTAATCTGCCGCTGGAGGTGGTCGTGCTGCCAACTGTGCGTGAGGCGGACGGGCTGGCGCTCAGTTCGCGCAATGCTTATCTGGCGGGGGAACAGCGCCCGGCGGCTGCTGTGCTATCTCGCGCACTCGGTGCGGCAGGGGCGGCGTATGCAGCGGGTGAGCGCCATCCGGGGGTGCTGCGTGAGCAGATGCTCGCCCTGTTGGGGGCAGAGCCGTTGGCAGAAGCGGAGTATGTGTCCATTGCCGACGCACGCACACTGGTTGAACAGGAAGCGCCCAGCGATAACCCGCTGCTGGCGTCTATGGCGGTGCGGGTGGGGCGCACCCGCCTGATTGATAACCTGCTGCTGCCGCTGGCGCTGAATACTCGCGCCGGGCTGGGCAGCGTGCTGGGCGCAGCCCTCAGCGGGGCTTAAACCGCTTCTGGCGCACGCTGGCACCCCACGCGGGTTGATGCGCTGCCCATGCCGGTTCAATTGTTGATGGGTTCGCCAAGATAGTAGGCAACCGCATGGAGCAGTTCTGCTTTGCTGAACGGCTTGGCAATATACCCATCGCACCCGGCGCTGAGAAAACGATCTCGGTCGCCTGCCATGGCGTTGGCAGTCAGCGCGATAATCGGAATATGCGCGACGGCAGGGTTGCGGCGAATGTGTCCGGTAACTTCAAGCCCGTCAATGTCCGGTAGGTTGATGTCCAGCAAGATCAGATCGGGCATTTCAGCGCACACTGCTGCCAGTCCACTGCTGCCATCCTCTGCGCCGATCATTTCATAGCCGCCTGCATTGAGCATCTTCTTGACCAGACGCATATTTTGCGGTGTGTCTTCGATGTAGAGGATTTTACTGCCCATTACTGTCGTCCTTTTATGCTGCCAGCTCTTGCAATGATTGTAATGGGAAAAGCATTGTTGTTTCATTGAGAAACGGCATTTTCGCAAGTATTGAATCGTGTGCTCGCTGTTGAATTTCAATCCAGCCTGTCCTGCTGGTCGAGCTTGCGCTGCAGACGGCTGATGCGCCCGCGCCGCAATCGCAGCCGGTTCATGATGTTACTGAAGCGGCGGTTCCAACGCTGGAAGCGCGCACGCCACCACGTTAGCGCGTAGCTGAATTCGCGCTGGCGGCGGTTGAGGTAGGAGGCATGACGTTCCTGCGGTTTGGGGATACCCCACTTGATCAGCATGGATGCCCACGCCAGTCCGCCACCGAATCCGACGAAGGCGATGTAATCCCCTTCATTAATGCGTCCCTGCTGGACTGCCTCGCACAAGGCGATTGGGATGGAGGCGGCGGAGGTGTTGCCATAGCGGTCTACATTGCACATGAAGATGTCTTTTTCGACCTTCAGGCTGCGTGCCGCCGCCAGGATGATGCGTTCGTTTGCCTGGTGGGGGATAATCAGGGACAGTTCCTCAAGACGCACGCCCGCCATTTCCAGCACCTGTTGGATGCTTTCGCCAATGACGCGCGTACCAAATTTGAAGACTTCACCGCCGTTCATGTGCATCTTGAACAGATTGTGTTCAATGCCGTTCGGTTCAAAATCGCGCGTGTCACGGCTGCCTACTGTGGGCACACCGAGCAGATCATAGCCGGTGCCGTCGGAGCGCAGTACAGCGGACAGGACTCCACCCTCAGTTTCGTTCGCCTGCAGTACGACAGCGCCCGCGCCATCGCCAAACAGGATACACGTGCCGCGATCATTCCAGTTCATGATGCGGCTCATGGTTTCCGCGCCGATGACCAGCACATTTTTGCATCTGCCCGCGGCAATCGCCTGTGCTGCCATATCCACCCCGTAGACGAAACCGGAGCAAGCGGCGCTCAGGTCAAAGGCGCCAGCTTTGGTTGCGCCCAGCCAGCCCTGAATCAGACTGGCGGTGCTGGGGAAGATATTTTCCGGCGTTGAGGTCGCTACAATGACGAGATCGAGATCAGACGGGCGGATATTGGCGACTTCGAGCGCATTCTTTGCTGCTTTCAACCCAAGCGTGGCGGTGCTGTCGCGTTCGGTGGCGATATGGCGTTCACGAATGCCTGTGCGCGCCACAATCCATTCGTCGCTGGTTTCAACAATTGCCGCCAGATCCTGGTTGGTCATGACATTGTCCGGCACTGCCATGCCCCAACCGATAATGTGCGCAAAGAGTTTGCCCACCGGCGTGTTTTTTCCGCTTCCGTTGCGGGAAGTCCTAGCCGTGACCATTGGCGCTGTACCGCCCAAAAATCAATACGGCGTTGTGCCCACCGAAACCCATCGAGTTGCTCATCGCGTGGTTGATCGTATGCGCAACGCCCGCATTCGGCGTGTAGTTCAGATCACAATCCGGGTCAGGGCTGTGCAGGTTGACGGTGGGCGGCACAAAGTTATGCTGCATCGCCATGATGCTGAAGATAGCTTCCACCGAACCGGCAGCGCCGAGCAGATGCCCGGTCACAGATTTAGTTGAGCTAATCGGGATTTCATAGGCGTGTTCGCCGAACGCGGTCTTAATCGCCATCGTTTCGCTTTTGTCGTTCAGCGGGGTGCTGGTGCCGTGCGCGTTGATGTAGTCAATCTCCGCAACGGTCAGCGCGGCGTCCGTCAGCGCCCGGCGGATTGCTTCGCTTGCGCCTTCACCGGTTTCCATCGGCGCGGTGGCGTGGTAGGCGTCGGAGGTATGCCCGTAGCCAACGATTTCGGCATAAATATGCGCGCCGCGCGCCTGCGCATGTTCCAGTTCTTCCAGCACCAGCATGCCCGCACCTTCGCCAATCACAAAGCCATCGCGCTGCAAATCGAACGGGCGAGATGCCGTTGCCGGGTCATTGTTACGCGAAAGGGCGGTCATGTTGTTGAAACCGGCAATCGTGATGCCCATGATAGCGGCTTCGCTGCTGCCTGCCACCGCTGCCACCGCCTGTCCCCGCCGGATAATCTCCGTTGCTTCGCCAATGCAGTTGTTGCCTGTTGCACAGGCAGTGGTCACGCTGAAATTGGGTCCGCGCAGCCCAAAGCGCATCGACACTCGCCCCGATGGGCTGTCCGGCAGCATCATCGGGATGCCCAGCGGACTGACGCCGCGTGCCCCCCGTTCGATGAATCCCTGCACATTTTCGACCAGCGAGATAATGCCGCCGATGCCCGTGCCAACCACGCAGCCGATGTCGTAGCGGTTGTCTGGGGTGACTTCCAGCCCGGCGTCGTGCATTGCCTGCTCGGCAGCGTACAGCGCCAACTGCGAAACCCGATCCGTGCGCCGCGCATCGCGCCGCCCAAAAACCGCATCAGGGTCAAAATTCTTCACCTCACCCGCGACGTGGTTTTCCAGCCCGCTGGTGTCAATGTTTTGAATGACGTTGATGCCTGATTTGCCCCCGGCGGCATTTTCCCATGCTTCCTGCACAGAGTTGCCGGTTGGGCAGATGATGCCTAACCCGGTGACAACGACTCGTGTACGTGCCACTGGTTTGCCTCCTGAAACGTTATGTGGATAGAAGTAGGGCGTAGTGTAGCACAGGATGTATAACACGGGATAGTGCCAGCGGATACGGGGGTGAGTATTTTTACCGGTTTGTACACTGCTGCTTAGTGGGGCAGTACGCCGAAACCGGGCATGTAACCGGTGCCCAAACCGGACATGCGGCAACACGGTCTGCAACCCGGCGCGCCGTCATGCTATAATGCGCCCGCACAGGAGGGTGCTCAGGCGTGATTCTCGTAACAGGCGCAACCGGATTCGTAGGCAGACACCTTGTCGCGCGGCTGATGGCAGACGGGCTGCCGGTGCGCGTGCTGCTGCCGCCCAGCAGGCTGCGCCGCCTGCCGTGGGATAACCCGCCGGATTATGTGGTGGGTACGGTGCTGGACGATGAGGCGCTGTTTCAGGCAGCCACGGGCGTGCATACCATCATTCATCTGGAGAATGCGCAGTGGTGGGGCAGACGCCGCGCACTGGAACGGGTCGAGATTGTCGGCACGCGCAATCTGATTACGGTGGCGCGTTCGGCGCGTGTTGGGCGCATCATTACCCTTAGCCATTTGGGGGCAAACCCGGCATCAGGCTATACTCTGCTGCAAGTCAAAGGGGTGGTTGAAGACCTGGTGCGCGGCAGCGGTCTGGCATATACCATTCTGCGCAGCGGCGTGATTTTTGGCGAAGAAGACGCTTTCATCAACCATCTGGCAATGCAGCTTACTGCCATGCCGTTCGTGTTTCTAATGCCCGGACGCGGCGAAGTGGTGCTGCATCCAATTCATATCGACGATCTGATTGAGGCGTTGGTGCGCAGTCTGGAAGCGATCAACACGGTAGATGAAGTCATTGAATTCGGCGGTCCAGAGTACATCACGCTGGCTGACCTGATTCGCACGGTGATGCGCGTTACACGCATCTGGCGGCTGGTCGTCCCGGTGCCGCCCTATCTGCTGCGCTGGACGACAGCATTCTATGGGCGCGTGCTGCCACGTTCGATTATCACCACCCAGTGGCTTGATTTGCTGGCAACGAATCGCGTGGCGAAACTGGGCAACACATTCCATTATTTTGGGTTTCGCCCGCGCCGCCTGGAAGACACGCTGCTGACGTATATGCCGGGTAAGCGCTATTTCCTGCGCTCATGGCGTTATGCGCTGCGCCGCCGTCCGCGCAGCATCTAAGCGCTAAGCGCTGCCGTTGCCGCCGGTCTGCACTGTGCGCAAACGGTGGTGATGTGCAAAGGTGCGCCTTTCGCCGCAGCGTTTATGCTGTCCATAAAGGGTAATTTGTTGATGATCGAAATTCGTTCCCTGCATACAATGGATGAGATGCACGCCGCCTATGCGGTTCAGCAGGAATGCTGGGGCGCGGATTCGGAAACGCTGGTGTCGCCGCGCACGCTGTTTTCGTATGTCAATTATGGCGGGCATGTGCTGGCGGCAATGGATGGCGAGCAGATTGCCGGTCTGCTGTTTGGCTTTCTGGGGACGATAATTGAAGAAAGCCACCGCCCGGCGATGGCTAACCTGCTGATTGCGTCGCGGCAGATGGTGGTGCGCCCGGCGTATCGCAATCAGGGTATTGGTTACCAGTTGAAGCTGGCACAGCGCGAGATTGCCCAGAAGCAGGCGGTGCGGCTGGTTATGTGGACGTTTGACCCACTGATGGCGCGCAACGCGCATCTGAATGTGCGCCGCCTGGGGGTTGTTTGCCGTCGCTACAAGCCCAGCTATTATGCACCTGACGAAGACCGGCTGTTTGCCGAATGGTGGATTACCAGCCGCCGGGTGGAAGAACGGGTGAACGGAAGTCGCAGCCAGCTTGCCCTGTCGCAGTATCTGGAAACCGGCGCGCCGGTTGTCAATCCGACGCATGCCACAGCAGAGGGCTTCA
Source organism: Anaerolineae bacterium (assembly GCA_034435675.1). Classification (GTDB taxonomy): domain Bacteria; phylum Chloroflexota; class Anaerolineae; order Aggregatilineales; family Phototrophicaceae; genus DAOTWP01. The sequence goes on along the minus strand of DAOTWP010000132.1, from coordinate 35,510 downwards.
TGCCTTCCAGTGAACTAACCTCGCCTCAGGGGTCGTTTGCGCTGGTGGAGATTCCAACATATTACGAACAGATTGCGCAGGAGTCGCAGGCACAGGCGCAGCGCTGGCGCGAGAATGTCCGCCGCGCTTTCCATATGCTCACCGGCGAAGGCTTTATCGTAACGGATTTTCTGCGCGAACAGCACGAAGGGCGTGACCGGGCGTTTTATCTGCTCAGTTTTGATGTAGGTTTCGATTTTAATCGCAGTTGAACCGGCATGGGCAGCAGTGCCGTGTGCAGCATACGCGGCGGTAAGGCGCTGCCCCGGCATCACAGGGAGACATCAGGCAATGGCATTGCACCCGATAACGATTGCGACCGTCCGGTTGTATCCTGTGGCACTGCCGCTGGCGGAACGGCTGCGCACCAGCTTTGGCGAGGAGCCGTTCAAAACCGCGGTCCTGGTGGCGGTGGATGCAGACGGCGTGACCGGCTGGGGCGAGGTTTCTGTGGAGATCAAGCCGGGCTACAGCAGCGAGACAATGGGCACGGCGCTGCATGTGCTGCGCGAGTTTCTTGCCCCCGCGCTGCTCGGCAAAACGCTCAACAGCCCTACAGAGGTTCCGGCGCTGCTCAATGGCACACGCGGGCATCCGCTGGCAAAACACGGGCTGGAGGCAGCAGTCTGGGATGCCTTTGCCCGCGCTAACGGTTTAGCGCTGGCAGACCTGTTCGCGCAGTTCACCCCGGACGGGCATACGCCGCGCCCAGTGGCAACCGTGGGCGTCAGCATTGGCATTCAGCCCAGCATTGACGCGACACTGGCGGTGATCGAAAAACGGTTAGCGCAGGGCTACGGGCGCATCAAGTTGAAGATTCAGCCGGAGTGGGATGTGGAACTGGCGCGTGCTGTGCGCGCGGCTTACCCGGACATTCTGCTGATGCTTGACGCCAACAGCGCCTACACACTGGACGATGCCGACCCCTTGAAACAGTTGGATGCCTTCAACCTGTTGATGCTGGAACAGCCGCTTGCCTACCACGATATCTACCAGCACAGCCGCTTGCAGCCGCTGCTCAGCACGCCAATTTGCCTTGATGAGAGTATCCTTTCGGCGGATGATGTGCGGTTGGCACAGGCGCTCGGTGCGTGCCGGATTATCAATCTCAAGCCGGGGCGTGTTGGCGGGTTTACCGAGAGCCTGGCGATTTACCGCGTCTGTGTTGAAAACAACATTCCGCTGTGGATCGGCGGGATGCTCGAAACCGGGGTGGGGCGTGCGGCGAATGTGGCATTCGCTGCGCTGCCGGGGGTCACGCTGCCCTGCGATATTTCCGCGACAGACCGCTATTTTGATCAGGACATCAGCGAACCGTCGTTTGTGCTGGGCGCGGGCAGCACATTGGCGGTTGCGCCGGGCGTCGGCACTGGCGTCGCTGTGCAGATGCCGCGTGTAGAGGCGGCTGTTGAGCACTGGACGCAGCAGTTTCCTTACCGATTTGCGGCGCTGAAAGACTGAAGTGCTGGCGGTTGTTCGCCGCAGCGTACAGCGTATATTCAAGTTCGCGTCAGGCGGGGAAGATGGATCATGGCATTCGATAATCTCAAAATCGCCTTTATCGGCAGCGGCGTCATGGGCGAGGCAATGATTAAGGGGCTGCTGCACCAACAGTTGGTCACACCGCAGCAGGTGATCGCCGCTGACCCCAGCACGGAACGCGGCGCGGAACTGGCGCAGCGCTACGGGCTGCACTTTACCAGCAGCAACAGTGAAGCAGCGGAAGCGGGCGATATCATCGTGCTGTCGGTCAAGCCGCAGGTTGTGGATCGTGTGCTGCCGGAACTGCGGCGCGGGGCACACTCGGCGACGCTGATTCTGAGCATCGCTGCCGGTGTTACAATTCATACCATTGTTAACGGTGTGGCGAATCCCAGCGTTGTTCGTTCGATGCCCAACACCCCCGCGCAAATCGGTCAGGGCATTACCGTGTGGACCGCGACAGCGGAGGTGCGGGAACGTGAGCGTGAACTGACGCGCATCATGTTGGGAGCACTGGGCGAAGAACTGTATGTGGATGACGAGAAGTTCCTCGACATGGCAACGGCGCTGAACGGCACGGGGCCTGCCTATGTGTTCATGATGATGGAGGCGATGATTGACGCGGGCGTGCACATGGGGCTTTCCCGGCGTGAAGCAGAACGCCTTGTGCTGCAAACCATGCGCGGCTCGATTGAATATGCGGCGGCGTCCGGGCTTCATCCGGCGCAGCTGCGCAATCAGGTAACCAGCCCCGGCGGGACATCGGCGGCGGCGATATACGAAATGGAAAAGGGCAGGCTGCGTACTGTGCTGGCGGATGCCATCTGGGCGGCGTACCGCCGGTCTGTGGAACTGGGCGGTGGCAAGGGCAAACCTGCTGCCACCAGCGAAGTTCCTGCGGTGGGCGAAGGCGATTAGAAGCTGCCAGGCAGCGCGCCTGTGTCACAATTGGTGAGTATTTGTGAAATTTTCTACGACAGGCGTCAACATAATTGGACGGATAGTAGCTGATCGGTTACAATTCGACGCTAATGCGTTGAATCAGGGCTAAAGCTGAGAGGAAAGTAGTGCGGAATGGCAACGAACATTTCCAACGATATTTTCAAATCTTTAATTGAGCAGGTCGAGAGTTTTCAACCGACGATTGAAGCGGTTGAGGTTGGTTATGTGCAGGAAGTAGGCGACGGTATCGCCCGCGCGAGCGGGCTGGAAAATGTGCGCCTGAGCGAACTGGTGCGCTTCCAGAACGGCGTTGCCGGGATCGCTTTCAACCTGGAAAAAGATAATGTCGGTATCATCATCATGGGTGAATACGACACCATTCAGGAAGGCGATGAAGTGCGCCCCACCGGGCGTATCGCCTCGGTCCCGGTAGGCAAGGGGCTGGTTGGGCGTGTGGTCGATGCGCTGGGCAGCCCGATTGACGGCAAAGGTCCGGTGGCTGCTGCTGAATACTACAACATTGAGCGTATCGCCCCCGGCGTGATGGCGCGCCGCAATGTGTTCCGCCCGGTGCAGACGGGTATCCTTGCCATTGACGCGATGATCCCGATTGGGCGCGGGCAGCGTGAACTAATCATTGGGGATCGCCAGACGGGCAAGACGGCAATCGCCATGGACACGATTATCAACCAGAAGGGGCAGAACATGTACTGCATCTACGTCGCGATTGGCAAGCGACGTGGAGAAATTGCCCGCCTGGTGGCAACGCTGGAAGAAGCGGGTGCGATGGAATATACCACCGTCGTCGTCGCTTCCGCCTCTGACCCCGCCGCGACACAGTATCTGTCCCCGTATTCGGGCTGCGCGATGGGCGAGTGGTTCATGGAAAACGGTATGGATGCGTTGGTGGTGTATGATGACCTCAGCAAGCATGCTTGGGCATATCGCCAGGTTTCGCTGCTGATGCGCCGCCCGCCGGGACGTGAAGCCTACCCCGGTGACGTGTTCTACCTGCACAGCCGCCTGCTGGAACGCGCCGCGCAGTTAAGCGAAGCGCGTGGCAATGGCAGCCTGACCGCGCTGCCCTTCATCGAAACCCTGCTCGGTGACGTGTCGGCATTCGTGCCTACCAACGTGATTTCGATCACTGATGGGCAGATTTACCTGCAAGGCGACCTGTTTTATGCCGGTCAGCGCCCCGCGCTGGATGTCGGCATCAGCGTGAGCCGCGTAGGTGGCGATGCGCAGACGAAAGCGATGAAGCGTGTTGCCGGGCGTTTGAAAATTGAACTGGCGCAGTTCCGTTCGCTAGCAGCGTTCGCGCAGTTCGGCTCTGATCTGGACAAGGCGACCCAGCAGCAGTTGGATCGTGGTTTGCGCTTGATGGAACTGCTCAAGCAGCCGCAGTACCAGCCGATGGCGCTGGCTGATCAGGTGGCGCTGATCTTTGCTGGGACGCGCGGGTTCCTCGATGCTGTTCCGCCGGATCGTGTGCTTTCCTGGAAAGAGTCGTTCCTGCGTGCCTACAACAGCCAGTTTGCTGACCTCGCGCAGCAAATTCAGACTGATCCCGAAACGTGGAACGAAGATATTGAAAAACGGCTGGCAGATGCGCTCAAGACGTTCAATGCTACGTGGAACTGATATGCTCACTGGCAGCAGTGTAAGGAGAGCGCAGCATGTCCACTGCACGTGAAGTAAAGAAGCGTATCCGCAGTGTCAAGAACATTTCGCAGATTACCCGCGCGTTGGAGGCAGTCTCGGCGTCGAAGGTGCGCCGCGCGCAGGCACGGGTGCTGGCAAGCCGCGCCTTTGCCGAAAAAGCGTGGGAGATTCTGCTCAATGTGCAAAATGCCTCGAAAGGGGTTGCACTGCACCCGCTGCTGACGGAACGCAGCGAAATTAAAAAAATTCTGCTGGTGGTCGTCACCTCGGATCGGGGTCTGGCAGGTGCGTTCAACACCAACATCATTCGCGTGGCGCAGCGTTTCGCGCAGCGAATGGGTAAGCCGGTGGAGTATGTCACTGTCGGTCGCAAGGCGCGCGATGCCTTCATCCGCGCGGGGGATCCGGTAATCGCGGAGTTCAGCTACCTGCCTGCCGAGCCGAAACTGTCGGATATCGCGCCGATTGCGCGGTTGGCGATTGACGAATTCCTGAGCGGCAGCGTTGATGATGTCTTTATCGCCTATACGGACTTCATCAATATGCTGGCGCAGCGCCCGCGCGTGTTGGGCTGGCTGCCGTTGATTCCGCATAAGATTGACGATGCGGTGGTTGCCGAGTTTATCAAGGATGTGCCAGCAGTCACGGCAGGCAATCTCGATTACGAGTACGAACCCAGCCCGGCGGCAATCCTCGATGAAATTGTGCCGCGCTTCACCGAGCTTCAGCTTTATCAGGCGGTGCTGGAAAGTCAGGCGAGTGAGTATGCCGCGCGTATGGTTGCCATGCGCAACGCCTCGGACTCGGCGGTGCAGCTTGTGGATGACCTGACGCTGGTCTACAACAAAGCGCGTCAGGCGGCAATTACGGCGGAAATTCTGGATATCGTCGGTGGCACGGAGGCGCTGCAGGCGTCCCTCGACCAGACTGCACAGGCGCTTGCGGACTACTATCTGGCATCCGGCGCGCTGGACCTCAATGGCAGTGCCCGCAAGCCGCAGCCGAACGCCGGGACGAAAGCCGCATCCGCGCAGGGCACAGTCGCTGCCCCTGTGGCAGCAGGCGATGACCTCAGGCGCATTGAGGGTATTGGACCCAAGATGGCGGCGGCACTGAACGCAGCGGGTATCCTGACCTTTGCGCAGCTTGCCGAGGCTGGCGAAGATACACTGCGGGCGGCAATCGAAGCTGCTGGGATGCGGTTTGCGCCGAGCATGAGCAGTTGGGCAGAGCAGGCGCAGCTGGCGGCGCAGGGCGACTGGGCAGGACTTGAGGCGCTGCAAGCGTCGCTAACCGGCGGGCGCAAAGGCTAGAACCTGGCTCTAAACCCGGACAAGGGGGTTAATCCCCTTGTTCAGGCATTTTGGTTTACGGATAGGTTCTTAACGAAAAACGACTATCTTCTCAAGTAGAGACTTAGCGTGGAGACGACGAATGGCTGAAATTGAAGGACACGTATCACAGGTACTCGGCGCTGTTGTTGATGTGACTTTTCCACATGGACAACTGCCGGATATTTTTGAGGCGATCCGGGTGCCCCGTGAAGGTGAAGAAGATCTGATTCTGGAAGTGCAGATGCTGCTGGGCGACAGCGCTGTGCGCACGGTGGCGATGGACACCACTGACGGCTTGCAGCGCGGGGTGTCGGCATATTCCACTGGCTCCGCGATTCAGGTTCCTGTAGGCGATGTCGCGCTGGGGCGCGTGTTTAACGTGCTGGGGCGCCCGATTGACGGCAAGCCCGCAGTGAGCGATGATGCGCCCCGCCGCCCGATTCATGCGACAGCGCCAGAGTTTGAAGACCAGACCACTAAAATCGAAGTGTTTGAAACCGGCATGAAGGTAATTGACCTTGTCGCCCCGATGACCAAAGGCGGCAAGACCGGCATCTTCGGCGGCGCGGGTGTGGGCAAGACCATTACGATTATGGAGCTGATTAACTCCATTGCTACACAGCATGATGGGCTGTCAGTATTTGCCGGTGTGGGCGAACGCACGCGCGAGGGCACACAGCTTTACGGCGAAATGGAAGAAGCTGGCGTGCTGGAAAAACTGGCGATGGTCTTTGGGCAGATGAACGAACCGCCCGGTGTGCGCCTGCGTGTGGCGTTGTCCGGTTTGACAATTGCCGAACACTTCCGCGACCAGGGCAAAGACGTGCTGCTGTTCATTGACAATATTTACCGTTACTCGCTGGCAGGCGCAGAAGTGTCCGCGCTGCTGGGGCGTATGCCCTCGGCAGTGGGCTATCAGCCAACGCTGGCAGAAGAAATGGGACAGCTTCAGGAGCGCATTACCTCGACCAGGCGCGGCTCAATTACGTCCATGCAGGCGGTTTATGTGCCCGCAGATGACTATTCCGATCCTGCGCCGGTGGCGGTGTTCACCCATCTGGACGGTACTATCGCGCTCGAGCGTTCGATTGCTGCGCGGGGTCTGTTCCCGGCGGTTGATCCGCTGGCGAGCACCAGCAAGATTCTGGACCCGCTGGTGGTCGGTGAAGGGCACTACCGCACCGCACGTGAAGTGCAGCAGGTGCTCCAACGCTATAAGGACTTGCAGGACATCATCGCCATTCTGGGCGTGGATGAACTGTCGGACTCGGACAAACTGCTGGTCGGGCGTGCGCGTAAGATCGAACAGTTCCTGACGCAGCCGATGGTGGTTGCTGAGCAGTTCACCGGGCGTCCGGGGCGTTATGTCAAGGTGAAGGACACCGTGCGTGGTTTCCGTATGATCCTCGATGGCGAGGTGGACTATATTCCTGAAGTCATGTTCAACATGGCGGGCACGATGGATGAGGTCATTGAGCGCTACGAAGAGTCGCAGCGTCAGGCGTCTTAACGCGCCGCGCTTTAAGGAGGCGTGTTATGCCGATTCATGTTGAAATTGTCACTGGCGAGAAAAAAATCTTCGACGAACCGGCAGCCGATATGGTCATTATCCCGGCGGTAGAGGGCGAGATGGGTGTTTTGCCGCATCATGCCCCGGTGCTGACCACGATGGGCTTTGGCGAATTGATCGTGCGTAAAGGGGATGCAGAAGAACACTTCGCCATCTATGGCGGCGTGGTGGATGTGCGTCCCGATAAGGTTGTGGTTCTGGCGGATCTGGCGGACTCTGTGCTGGACCTCGAACTGGATGCGATTGAACAGGCACGCGAGCGCGCTGCGCGCATGCTGGCAGAGGGTGTTCCCGAAGAGCAGAACCGCGAGGCGACACTAGCGCTGCGCCGCGCAGAACTGGCGCTGCGCCTGAATCGCAAGATCAAGCAGCGTGGGTCGGTGCTGCGGATCATTGAGGAAGAGCAGGATTAACTGGCAGGTAAGCAGCGGGGGCAGGGGTGCGTCGGGTGATTCGCCCCTGCTGATGTTCGGTGTTGTGTTTTGCCCCTAACCGTTCCTCGTTCTGGTTCCCCTAACTTGTAGCTGGTGCTTTGGCTGGCATTCAGGCATAATTTGTTGTTAGAAATCATGTCACCTGATGATGTTCTAACTAAGCAGTGAAACCAACGAAGACACGCCCCAGTCAGCGGGGTGAGGTAAACAGGACACATGGCGTTATTTTCAAAGCGGCTGGGTGTTGATCTTGGCACAGTCAATGTGCTGATCTATGACAACGGGCAGATTGTGCTGCAAGAGCCGTCACTGGTTGCTGTGTCGGCGGAGCCGGATGAACGCGGGCGTATCAGTGTGCTTGAAATTGGTCAGCCTGCTCGCGAAATGCTCGGCAAGGTGGATGAAGAAGATATCCAGGTGGTGCGCCCGCTGCAAAACGGCGTAATTGCTGACTACGAAGTGACGGCAGAGATGCTGCGGCACTTCTTTAACAAAGTCGCCGGGCGGATTCGCCTGTTTAGACCGACAGTGATGATAACTGTGCCCTATGGTGTGACCAGCGTTGAACGCCGGGCGGTGCATGAAGCGGCGCTCTCAGCAGGCGCACGCGAGGCGTACCTGATTCCCGAACCGCTGGCGGCGGCAGTTGGCGCGGGACTGCCCGTAGCAACGCCTGCAGGCGATATGGTGGTCAACATCGGTGGCGGCGTGACCGAGGCGGCGGTCATCAGCATGAATAATATCGTGCGTGCCGAAAGCGGACGCAGCGGCGGGTTAAAGCAGGATGACGCCATCATCAGTTATGTGCGCCGCAAGTACAACCTCATCATCGGGCAGCCTACGGCAGAAGCCATCAAGATTCAGATTGGGGCGGCGGTGCCGCTGCCGCAGGAAATGGCGATGGAAATTCAAGGGCGGGACAACGTTACCGGGCTGCCGCGAACCATCACAATTACGACGGGCGAGGTTGTCGAGGCGCTTGCCGAACCGCTGGGTACGATTGCCAGCGTGGTCAAGTCGGTGCTGGGCAACACGCTGCCGGAACTGGCGTCAGACATCATTGATCGTGGGATTGTGCTCACCGGCGGTGGGGCGCTGTTGCGCGGTATTGACCAATTCCTGACGAACCAGACCGGCGTGCCGGTGTACCGCGCGGAAAACCCAATGATTGCCGTTGCGGTGGGCGCGGGGCGCGCGCTGGACAACGAAGCGCTAATGCGCCGCGTGCTTCAGATGTACTAAATCGCCAGTTACAAAACCTGCGGCGGTCATGGGTTCGTGCTGCTACCTGCGGGTTCCCACAGCAGGGGCGCTGCCTGCAGCCCCTGTGCAGCCTGATCAGTCTTCGAGGTAATAGGTCATGCGCTGCATGTGCAGCACCGGGTCAATGTATTGCACGTAAACCCCCGCTGGGACATTCAGATTAATCGGGGCGTAATTGAGGATAGCGCGCACCCCGGCGTCAATCAGGGTTTCCGCGACTTTTTGGGCGTGTTCTGCCGGCACGGCGATCATTGCCAGTTTGATGTTTTCGCCCCGAACTGTATCAGCCAGTTCCGACATGGGTTTGACGATAAAGTCCCCTACCTGCTTGCCAATCTTCGCCTCGGCATTGTCGAAAACATGGGCAATGCTGAAACCGCGATAGTGAAAACCCCTGTAATGTGCCAGCGCGCTGCCCAGATCGCCCGCGCCAATCAGCACCAACCGCCACTCGCGGTTGACATTGAGCACCTGCCGCAGCTTCTCCTCAAGATAGGCAATCTGATAGCCGGTGCCCTGCTTGCCAAAACCGCCAAAGTGTGACAGGTCTTTGCGGATTTGCGCGGAACTGATGCCGAGTCTTTGCCCTAACTCGTGGGACGAGGTGACCTGATGCCCTTCTTGTGCCAGCCGGTTTAGTGCCCGTAGATACACTGGCAGGCGACCAATCACGATATCGGGGATTTCATTGCCGTTACCAGACGTTGCCATATTGACAAAGACTCCTTGGTCAAAAATGTTGGTGCTATGCAGGCACAGCGTTAAGCTGCTGCTTGTGAAAATTGTATCACAGAATGTCGCCAGCGGTAGGAACGCCCGCGCAGGCAGTGTTGTCATTGCCCCCTCACGGTGTTAGAATAACCACTAACAAAATACAGAGTTTTTTGAACAGTCCGAACAATGCCGCATCTGGTTACCCGGGATTAAGATTAATGCTGTGACCTGCTGCGTTCCTGGTGCTTTATTGCCTTGATTTTCAACTATACTGAAACAGAACTCCCTGAACAGCACGACTGGGCTTTCGGAGAAAGCGGGTGACAGCTTATGGCGGATCAACCTCAGAAGAATGCTTCTGAATTCAACAATAAGACGCTCTACAAAGCACATGAGAACATGCTGGAAGGGTTGGGACAGCTTTCCGATTACTTTGGCTTCAACAAGGTTATGGGGCAGCTTTATGGCGCGGTGCTGCTCAGCCCGGAACCCCTGTGCTTGGATGATCTGATGGAGCAGTTGAGCATTTCCAAAGCGAGCGTTAGCATGAACATGCGCACGCTGGAGCACCTGGGCATGGTGCGGCAGGTCTGGGTGCGCGGCGGCAGCGGGCGGCGCAAGTACTATGAAGCGGAAACCGACTTCTGGCAGATTATCTCTAACATTATCAGCGCGCGTGAAATGCGCGACCTGGAACGTGCGCTGACGATTATGCAAGACGATCTGGATCATCTGTCTGGTGATATGGCGCAGATGAATGACGATGAAAAAGCGCTGGCACAGCTTTATGTAGAACGCATTGGGCAGATCAAAACATTGTTCCAGTTTGCCCAGACGATGATTACAACCATTCTGGCGCGGGTCAGCAGCATGACGCTCGACGATATCGGCAGCATCGAGATTCGTTGATTTGCCCTTGCCGCCTACTATTGCGCCTCCTATAATCTGGAAATTGTTGGGGGAGTGGCGGAATTGGCAGACGCGCATGACTTAGGATCATGTCTTTTCGGAGGTGAGGGTTCGAGTCCCTCCTTCCCCACAGCAACGATGAAAGGCGCTGTCATGCGCCTTTCGTGTTCATACATGTCAGGTCTGTGCAGCAGCGTTTCTGACGAAACGTTTATAGCTCTGAAAGTCTACTTGTCGCTATAATCTGTAATTGATACAGCAGTACATTCGCAAGGACAAGCTCTTGAACATTCAAACGGAACACCTCGATAACCATACTGCTCGCCTTACTGTAGCTGTGGATGCCGAGCGCCTTGATCAGGCGAAACGGAAAGCCGCGACACAGTTGGCGAAGCGGTTCAATATTCCCGGCTTCCGCAAAGGGAAAGCGCCTTACCGCATCATCGTGAACTATCTGGGTGAAGGCGCTATTCTGGAAGACGCCATTGAAACGCTGGGGCAGGAAATCTATAAGGAATCGCTGGAAAGCGCACAAATTGACCCTTATGCGCCCGGCGCGCTGGAAGACTTCAAACTCGAAGAAGCTACCCCCGTCTTTGTCTTCACCGTGCCGCTTCAGCCGACTGTTGAGCTGGGCAATTACCGCGAGACACGGCTGGAATATACCCCACCGGTCGTGGAAGACAAAGATGTTGATGCGGCGATGAAGCGCCTTCAGGAAGAGCGTGCGCTTGTGGAGGAAAGCCATAAGCCCGTTGAAATCGGCAATCGGGTGACACTGGATATTCACAGCTTCATCGTGGAACCTGCCGATGCCGATGTTGCAGAAGTCGCCGCTACTGAGCCGCAGGACACAGATGACGCCGGCGAGGATCATGAAGGCGATGACCATGACCATCATGATCATGGCAGTGAGCAGCCATTTATTCATGAACACGATGCTGCCGTGGTGCTGCGCGATGACGATGATGTGCTGCTTCCCGGCTTCAAAGAGGCACTGGTTGGCGCTGCTCTGGATGATACGGTCAGTTTTGAACTGGCTGTCCCGGACAACAGCGATTTTGGCGATGCGGCAGGCAAGCGTGCGCGTTTTGAGGTGACAGTCAAGAAAATCGAAGCGGTGACTCTGCCGGTGCTCAACGATGATTTTGCCGCCCGTGTGACTGCTGCTGAAGCCGCTGACGAAACTGTCGCGACAGAGGGCGAAGCACCTGCCGAACCACTGACGCTGCTGCAACTGCGTATACGGATGCGCGAAGATATCCAGCGGGCGGAAGAAGAACAGGCGCGTGCTGAGTACGCGCGTAAGGTGCTGGATCAGATGGTCGAAGCGGCGACGATACACTACCCGCAGGAAATGCTGGACGAGCAGATTGAAGAAATGCTGAAAGAACTTGATAGCAATCTGCGGCGGCAGGGCGTAACGCTCGAAGACTTCATGCGCATCATGGGCAAGTCCAAAGAACAACTCAGCGCCGAATACGAGCAGCCCGCGGTCAATTTGCTGCGTCGTTCGCTGACCCTGCGCGAATTGGTGATGCAGGAAAAGCTATCGGTGAGTGATGAGGATGTTCAGGGGGAAATCGTCAGACTTGCCGAACGGGTGGGTGGACAAGTGGATATGATTATGCAAATGTTCAATTCGGGCATTATGCGCGATAATATCCTAAACAACCTGCTCCAGCAGCGTGTGCTGGAGCGTATCGCCGCTATTGCCAGAGGCGAAGCGCCCGAACTGACCGCGGACGAAGAACCAGCAGCAGTGCCCGACGCGCCGGATGCGATTGCAGCAGCAGTGGCGGAACCTGTAGCTGAGGACACCGACGCCGCACCAGCCGACGCTGCAACTGAAACTGACATTGAAGAAGGAGATGCAGCGCAGTTATGAACCCCTATAACATCATCCCAATGGTCATCGAGCAGGGGAGTCGGGGCGAACGCGCTTACGACATCTATTCACTGCTGCTCAAGGAACGCATCATCTTCATGGGGCTGCCGATCAATGATCAAGTGGCGAACCTGATGGTCGCGCAGCTCCTGTTTCTGGATCGTGAAGACCCGGAACGTCCCATTCAGATGTATATCAACTCACCGGGTGGCGTGGTCTATTCCGGGTTGGCGATTTACGATACGATGCAGTCCATTGCCGCGCCGGTGAGCACGGTGGCAGTCGGTATCACCGCCAGCTTTGGCACGGTGCTGCTGGCAGCAGGCGCGTCGAAGATGCGCTATGCCCTGCCACATGCGACTATCCACATGCACCAACCGCTGGGCGGCGCGCAGGGGCAGGCAACCGATATAGTCATTCAGGCGAATGAAATCGTCCGGTTGAAAGAACGACTCAACGATATTTTTGTGACACACACCGGGCAGGACAAAGCTGTTATCGAGCATGATACTGACCGCGACATCTACTTTAATCCGCAGCAGGCGATTGAGTACGGCCTGGTCGACTCGGTGCTGCAATCACCTGACGGCAGAAAGGGGAAGTAATGCATATGCCGCCTAACAACCCACGCTGCTCTTTCTGTGGCAGAGGACACGATGAAATTGAGCGCCTGTGCGCAGGGCTTGATGGCGTGTTCATTTGCAATTACTGTGTGGATCAGTGCCAGCAACTGCTGTTGGATGATCGGGGATCGGGAAGCCCGACGTATGACTTCCAGTTTGACCGGCTGTTGTCTCCCCGCGAAATTATGGCGCATCTTGACGATTACGTGGTGGGGCAAGAACACGCCAAGCGTGTGTTGAGTGTGGCGGTCTACAATCATTACAAGCGCATCCAGAAGGGCAAGAACGCCAAGGAAGTGGAACTGCACAAGAGTAACATTCTGCTGCTTGGACCCACTGGCAGCGGCAAAACTCTGCTGGCGCAGACGCTCGCGCGCATTTTGGATGTGCCCTTCTGCATTGCCGATGCCACCGCGCTGACCGAAGCGGGATATGTTGGCGAAGATGTGGAGAATATCCTGCTGCGGCTGATTCAGGCGGCAGACGGAGATATTGCCCGTGCCGAAAAGGGTATCATCTACATCGACGAAATTGATAAGATTTCGCGCAAGTCCAATGATAACCCGTCCATCACCCGCGATGTATCCGGCGAAGGCGTGCAGCAGGCACTGCTGAAGATCATCGAAGGGACACTGGCGAATGTGCCACCGCAGGGTGGGCGCAAGCATCCGCATCAGGAATTCCTCCAGATTGATACCACTGATATTCTGTTCATCTGCGGCGGGACATTTGATGGTATCGAGAAATCCATTGCCCGGCGCATTGGCGTCAAAGGGGCGCTGGGATTCCAGATCGACTCAAAAGCGGCGCTGATTGGCGAACAGAAGGACGCGAATGCGCGTAAGGGAGCGCTGCTGCGCCATGTGGAACCGGAAGACCTGATTCAGCATGGTCTCATCCCTGAACTGGTCGGGCGTTTGCCTGTGATCGTTAGTATTGACCCGCTGGATCGTGAAGCGTTGATTCGGATTCTGGTGGAACCGAAAAACTCGCTGGTCAAACAATATCAACACCTGCTGGCACTGGATAATGTGGAACTGGTCTTTGAAGACGCCGCGCTGTCCGCCGCCGCCGACCTCACCTTGCAGCGGCAAACCGGCGCGCGCGGGCTGCGCTCAATTATCGAAAGCCGCCTGTTGGACGTGATGTTTGAGATTCCGGGGCGCAAAGATATTCGCCGGGTGGTCATCAATGCTGATGCGGTCAACAACGTGACGCGCCCGCTGATTTTTGATCCGCACAATAATCGGCTGGAATGGTCGGAGGACGGCAAGCTGCTGCCTGCCAATAACCCGGCGGCTTAAGCAGACGCATCCTGCGAAGGCGCTCGCCCGGGCAAGAGGTTGTCCCCTTGTGCGCGGGCTGTTGGGCGAGAGCGCTGAACTCAAGACATGCGCACTGCCGGGGGAGGGTAAGGTTTCTCCCCCGGTTGCATTACAGCCTCGCAAACCACGCCTGGTCAGGGCGTTTCTGCTGCATAACGAATGCCCACAAATTCATGCTCATCTATCAACGCCTGCCGTGCCGCCTGATCGCCTGTGAGCGTATACAGCAGGAATGCAGTGCCGAAGTGATTTGTCAGGTCATGCGCGCGCTGCATATCCCAAACACGATCCGAACACTGTTCATAGAAACCCAGATCAACCAATTGCTGCGGGAACCGCGAACATTCAATCACAAAAATATAGTGCCCGGCGTTTTCAAATACAACGAGCGCTTTTTCCTCAGCCGTCAGCCACTCATAAACCGGATAGGCATCGCGTTCCGGCACTGTCGCGGCATCCTGTGAACCGACGAGGATCATTGTTGGTGCTTGAACCGGGGCAACGCCTTCTGCGCCGAACACGGGTCCGCTGGAGGGTGCCAGTAGCACAATGGACTGGATGCGGGGATCGGTAGTTGGGTCCCACAGTCCTTCTGGTGCAGCGTCCAGACCGCGCAGCTGTGCAATGCGTTCACGATTCTCATAGATCGCGCAGCCGTAATTGCTCGTGGCATCCGCGGCACATTCAGCGGCGATGTTGTCAAGGTTGAGCTGCGCGCCGCCGACCGAAAGCGCGGTGTAGCCGCCGAACGAGTGTCCGCTGACACCGATGGTGGACAGGTCAATCAAACCTGTCAGCGCGCCATCCGCTGCATTCAGCGTTTCGGCATAGTCAATCACGCGCAGAACATCCAGTGGGCGCAGGGCAAAATTGGTGATAATTGCTTCTTCGCTCACCCCGCGGCTGAAAAACGCATCCAGCACGGTATTGCCGGGGTGATCGGGGGCAATGACCACAAAGCCATGCGATGCCAGATGTTCTGTGTAAAACGCGCTCTGAAAGCGAATGCCGCCGCTGCCGTGCGAAAAGACGATCAGCGGGTAAGGCGCGCTGCCCGCGTCGGGGGGGGCGTCGCGCAGGGCGCTGCCTGTGGCGATCACAATCCCCTCGTTGTAGACCACGCTTGGCTCGGCGTTGTCGGGGTTGAGCGCCGGATACCACACGGTGACTTTTAGCGGGCGGGTATCATCCGCTATGGTGAATTCGCGTGTCCCGACCGCATAAGGTCCGCGCTGCGCATAGGTAGGTGCGTCGGGGCGCTGCGCGCTGAGTGGCGCCGTTGTGTTGGTGAACAGCAGTAGAAATAAGAGCAGCAGTAAACGTAGTTTCATCTTTGCACCTGTAGCCAGATCAGTCAAAAGGACATTGTCAAAAAGGGCATTCTACAGCATTTCCGCATCTGCGGTACAAATCTGTGCAGCGTCAGCGCACTGGTTCAAGCACAACCACTTCTGCCAGGTTGCCAATCTGCCGCGCAAAATCGCGCACATCAAAAAGGGATGCCCCGATGCCATTTGCGCCCCAGTTGCTGGGAATCACTTGTCGGGGGCGCATCATTCTGACCACTTCAACAGCAGCATCAACACTGAGCGTGCCGTTGTCGTCAATCGGTAGAATGGCAATATCCGGTTTGATGCGCTGCATTTCTGGAATGATGCCGGTATCGCCCGCGTAGTAGATGTCGTGGAAATTCAACGAAATAACGAATCCTAACCCGCCGTCACTATACGGATGCCGCCAATCGTGGGGCGAATACGCCGGAACCGCTTTGATGCTGGCACGGTCAATATTGACGCTTTGCCACGGGCGCAGCACTTCGCAGTTTTCGATCTGTGCCGCAGTACGTTCGTTGCCAATTACGCGGGTATGCGGACCGCGCAGTTTTTCCACATCTGCCGGTGAGCAGTGGTCATAATGATCGTGGCTGATGAGGATAACGTCCGCGTGAAATACACTCTTGGGCACGCGCCAGGGATTCACATAGATGAGTGGTGCACCCTGAATGATGAAACTGCCGTGGCCCAACCATTGAATTTGATGCAGCATAGGATTTTAGTTTGGCTCCTTTCACGATGAAAATGCTTCAGCGTTTGCCTGCCAGTGCTTGCCCGCCGGGGTGTGCATGTCAACCGGGTCCTTTTGCTGGGAACATGCTGCGGACAGCGTGCGCGCAATTATAGCGCCGCACAGCGAATTTCCGAAAAACCGTCTTCTTCGCTATAATCAGGATAGCAGCAGACAGTGAGGCTCTTGCGGGAGTTAGCGTTGCGTTACGGAATCGTGAGAGTATCGTCAGGTTCTCAAGTATTTGGCAATGCATTGTGCTGCCATCATAGCGGCTCATGCTATGATTGTGAATGCTTGATTGGTGTTTATGCGGGCATCTGAGACGAGGAAATGAATCTATGACCGATCGTTCATCACAACGTCCTGGTCAAATCAAAAGTCTGGGGGGGCAGGCGGGCGGGCGCAATACCCAGCCGCTGGATCAGGATGGCAATGTCCCCTGGGGTCCACCACCGCTGAACAGTCTGGAAGACACGGGGTTGAACCTGCTCAATGTTGCTGATCTGGCGTTGAAAGTGCTGTATTTTGGCGGTTACATGACCGGGCATCAGATCAGTGAAGTCGTCAGATTGCCCTTCACCGGCGTGCTGGACAGCATCATGGAATTTCTCAAGCGCGAGAAGTTCATTGACATTCGTGGTTCAGGCGGGATTGGCGAGGCGGGCTACCAGTATGTTATCACGTCCGCCGGTTCGACCAAAGCGCGCGAGGCACTGGAACGCACACAGTATGCCGGACCCGCACCTGTCACGCTCGACCAATACATCAATGCGATGCAGGAACAAAATCGCAGAAAGCTCAAAGTGACCCAGAGCGACCTGCGGCGGGTGATGACCGATCTGGTCATCTCCGATGAAATGCTCAACCGCATTGGACCGGCAATCAACTCTGGACGCTCAATCTTCCTCTATGGTCCTCCCGGTAACGGTAAGACGACCATCTCCGAGAAGATTGGGCGTATGATTCTGGGCGACGACATGTGGATTCCTTATGCCATTGATATTGATGGGCAAGTCGTACAGGTCTTCGACTCGGTCAACCACGAATTATCGCCCAATCAGGAGCGTGTACGGCACGGTACCGGGTTAGTACAGGACCCACGCTGGGTGCGGATCAAACGCCCAATGATTATGGTCGGCGGTGAATTGACACTTGCCGGGCTTGATCTGGTCTACGACGACATCAATAAATTCTATGAAGCGCCCTTCCAGATGAAAGCAACCGGGGGCATGTTCCTGATTGACGATTTTGGTCGCCAGCAGGTGCGCCCGATGGACCTGCTCAATCGCTGGATTGTGCCGCTGGAAAAAGGCGTTGACTTCCTCACGCTGCACAACGGTCGCAAGATTGAGGTGCCGTTCTCCGTACTGGTGGTGTTTTCTACAAATCTCGATCCGAAAGACCTGGTGGACGAGGCGTTCCTGCGCCGTATCCGTCATAAGATCGAAGTTGGTAACCCGACCTTTGAGCAGTTTCGTGACATCTTCAAACGGGTGAGCACGGCAATGAACATTCCTTACAATGACGACAGCCTCAAGTATCTGCTCAAGGAATGGTACATCAATCATGATCGCCCGCTGCGTATGGTACACCCGCGCGACCTGATGTCTCAGCTGAAAGACATCGCCAGTTATCTGGATCGCACGCCGCGGCTGGACAAAGACCTGCTCGACCAGGCAGCGTCATCCTACTTTGTTGAACTCTAGTGCTGCGTTTGCATGCCACTGGCAGCGCCTGTGTCGGTGCGCTGCCGGTGGAGATCATGCCTGATAACAGCCGCTGTGCCGGGACCGATGCCTCATCGTTGAAAGGGGTGGCGCTTTTGGCAGCACTCCGCCGGTGCCAACAGTGGTCAGTATCAGAGGTGGTGTCTCTGGTCGGCGTTGAACGGTTGGGTACGAATGCGAAGAATTTACAGTGGCTCAGCAGTCCCCCGTCATCACGTATTCATCCTTACGGATGGGACGTTTGCCGTCCAGTGGGATGAATGGCGCGTGCAGGAGCTTCTGACCGGGCGCTATCGAAGCTTTAATTATAACGACTTTGGTCATGCAATTACTGACTACGAACTAAATCAGCTTAAAGCTGCCGGTCGTGTAGAGCATTACAATCGGAATTATGTCTGGCTGTTTGCGCTGCCGGAGCAGAACCGATTCAGCAAGCAGATCAAGACGTTGGATCGTCCGCGTGATCGCGTGCGCACCTATTACATTAGCACCAGCCTACCGAAATCGCAGTTCGACAATGTGCAGGGACTGCTGAAAACGATCGGGCAGGGCGACGAACTTCTCGCTCGTGTACGCGATGGACTGGTGGTCATTCTCGGTAAGCAGGGTGCTGCTTTTGAGCGCATGGGCGACGCCGAAAATGCGCAGAAACTGCTGCGGGATCGTGCTCCGGCGCTGTTTGACGACTCCGCGGTGGCGTTTATTGAGCGTTCGATCAAAGATACCGAGTTTCGCCCATCGCATACCAGCGAAAACATGGAGGTCATGAATTTTGACCTCGATATGCTTATCGCCAGTCAAACAGACACAACGGTCACGCAGGGCAAGCGTGTCGTGCTGGTGATGGCAAAAGAAGAAGATCGCAAGGCAATCGGGGCACTGCTCACCGAATTGCAGACCAATGTCCATATGGCGTCCACCGCAGCCGAGGCGCTGGATTTGCTGGAAGACAGCTACCCGCACCTGCTGATTATGGACTTGCAGCTGCCGGACATGCACGGCTGGCGCATGCTCAACAAGGCACGCGAGATCGACAGCCTGCGTGGCATGCACGTAATTGTGCTGGGTGATCATGAGGCATCTGCAAACGAACAGACCTTTGCCCTGACGGTGGCTAAGGTTGATGTCTATCTCGTGAAGCCCGTCAGTATGGCATCACTACGCCAGAATATCTGGATGATTCTGCGCGGAAATGCGCTCAATTCCAATCATCGGCAGTGAAGCGCGCCGGTTATCCCCTGCTCACTCCACAGTTGCATGATCCTGCAACCGCTGGTACAGTCTAGCGTTAGAAGATTGAAATGTTGAGTGTGAAGGTTGTGCATGACCTGGGTCATGTTTTTGCTGTTGATTGTGGTGTTTCTGGCAGTCATGCTGCGTGGGGGCAGCCCAGTTCCCTGGCTGCGGCAGATGTACCGCGCCAGGCGAGGTAGCAACCGGAGGGGAGACTGGATGGCACCGGAAGAAATCGTTCAGCGCGTGAGACAAGATTATCTGACCACGATGGCGTGGTTGCAGGAGCGTGCCCTTGAAGACTGGGAGCGCCAGTGGGCAGAAGCGCCTGGTTATCTCGATGGCGCATATCTACGCCGGCATCAGCGGTTGCTGGTACGCTACCGGCTCAGCCCTGCGCCGCGTCTTGTCGGGGTGCTGCGCGCCGATCATGAGGTCACGGTGTACGAGTTTTCCGACGATGGCGAGCGCTGCCTCGTGGTGGATCATCAGCGCCAGCGCCGCATGGCAACCTACGATTATGATACGCGGACTCGGATCACCACTCAGGACCTCGGTGACTGCGCGGTGGTCTATCAAATGGTGTTTGATCTCAAGCAGCGGCGCTGGAAAATCGAAGCGTATATTCAGGAACTGCCGTCAGGCTGGGATCCGCGCAGCACCTCGAAGCGCATCAAAATCCTCCCGATGCTGCCCACTACCGTAGGGCGCGACAATTAGCGACCCTTCGCCGGGCGCACAGCGAGATTGAGCCGACAATGATCTTTGTAACTGGCGGAACCGGTTTTCTTGGGCACCATCTCATCCCGGCGCTGTGCCGCGCGGGGTATCCGGCGCGTGTGCTGACACGCTACCCGGAACAGAATGCCTGGCTGCGGCGTTATCCCAATGTAGAAATCGTGCGTGGCGATCTTGCTGACGAAACTTCTTATCAGGACGCCGTGCAGGGCTGCCAGCATATTATCCATGCGGCGGCGCTGTTTCGTATGTGGGGCAGTGCTGAGTCGTTTCTGGCGATTAACGCGCGCGGCACGCAGAATCTGCTCGCTGCCGCAGAACGTGCCGGGGTCGAGCGCTTCCTCTATGTGTCTACGGCAGCAATCGCCGGGATGCCGGCGCCGGACGCGATCATAGATGAGAACTATCCTTCGCACCCACTGGACGCCTACCAGCGCACCAAACTGGAAGCAGAACAGACCATCTTACAACATCACCGGCAGGGGCGTGTTTCGGCAGTGGTGGTGCGTCCGGGCGCGTTTTATGGACCGCTGGGGGACTACGCTTTCAACCGCCTGTTTTTCCGCGATCCGATGCGCGGCATCATCATGCAGGTGAACGGCGGCAAGTACATCACGTTCCCCGCCTATGTGCCCGATGTCGCGCAGGGTATCATCCTGGCGCTGCAAAAAGGGCGTCCTGGCGAGATCTACAATCTCAGCGGCGAATGGATGCAGCACAAAGCCGTCTATGATATTGTCTGCCGCGAGGCAAAACTGTGGTATCCCCGTCTGCGCCTGCCGTGGAAGTCCGGTCTGTATGCCGGGTATATTGTCGAGGCGCTGTGGGGAGTCACCGGGCGCGAGCCTTTCTGGCCCGTCAATCTGCTGCGATCCTATGTGTTCAACAATTGGCGCGTGACCAGCGAAAAAGCGCAGCGTGAGCTGGGCTTTTCCCCAACCGATTTCCTCAGTGGCGCGCGCGAAACCATTGCATGGTATCGTGCTGGCAAGCCGGCGTACTGGCGTGGACAGGATTGTTGACGTTGTGTGCCATACTGCACGCGCTGGCATTGTTTAGTCCCGCAGCAAGCGGCAGCGCGATATTTCGGCTGGTGGCTTAGCAGGGCTGCGGTATAATTGCCGCTTATGATGGCTGCCGGGTATCCGGTTTCCCCAGTTTGCTGTGGTGAACACCATGCTATTTGATGAAGTGAAAATTTACGTGCGCAGCGGCGATGGCGGTGCTGGTCTGGTGACGTTCCGCCGCGAGAAATATGCGCCGCGCGGCGGTCCTTCTGGGGGGGACGGCGGGCATGGCGGTGATGTGATTCTCAAAGTCAACCCGAAGCTGAATACCCTGGTCGCCTTCAGCCGCAAAGTGCATTTTAAAGCTGATCATGGCAAGCGCGGCGGTTCCAGCAACAAAACCGGCGAAAGCGCAGATACGCTGGTGGTTGAAGTCCCGCCCGGTACGATCGTGCGCGATGCCGAAACCAGCGCACTGCTCGCTGATCTGATTCTGCCGACAGATCAGGTGGTGGTGGCACGCGGCGGGCGCGGCGGGCGTGGCAACGCACGGTTCGCTACAGCGGCAAATCAGGCACCGCGCATTGCGGAGAAGGGCGAACCCGGCGAGGAACGCTGGCTGCTGCTGGAACTGCGCTTGATTGCCGATGTGGGTATCGTTGGCGTGCCCAACGCGGGCAAATCCACATTGCTGTCGGTCATCAGCAACGCGCGACCGAAGATTGCCGCCTATCCGTTTACCACCCTTGAGCCGAATCTTGGCGTGGTGGTCTATGATGACCGCGATCTGGTCTTTGCAGATATTCCTGGTTTGATCGAAGGTGCGCATATGGGCGTGGGGCTGGGACATCAATTCCTGCGCCATGTGCAGCGCACGCGCCTGCTGGTGCATTTGCTCGACGGTGCAGGAGCAGACCCGCTGGCGGATTTCAGCCAGATTAACACTGAACTGGCATTGTATGACGAGGATCTGGGCAAGCGTCCGCAGATTGTCGCCTTCAACAAGATGGATCTGCCAGAGGCGCAGGAGGGCTGGCAGAGCGTGCAGGCGGCGCTGCGCGCGCGCGGGGTGGATGCCATCGCTATTTCCGCTGCAACGCAGCAAAATGTGACCGCGCTGCTTCAACAGGTCTTCCGGGCAATTGACCAGCTCCCGCCGCAGTCGGTCCGGCAGATACCGGAAATGCCCGTTTATGCGCTGCAGGACGATCAGCTTGAATTTAGTGTCACGCAAGAAGCCGACGGCGTGTTTCGTGTGCGCGGCAAGCAGATCGAGCGTGCGGCAGCGATGACCTATTGGGACTACGAAGAGGCAGTCATGCGTTTCCAGCGCATTCTGGAAACACTGGGCATTACGACGGCGCTGGAACGTGCCGGTGTGAAGGTAGGGGACAGCGTCTATATCGGCGATCATGAACTCGAATGGACAGAATAGCGGACGGTTATGAGGCGGATTGGCATTCTGGGTGGAACGTTTGACCCCCCACATATCGGTCATCTGGTGCTGGCAGAGTATGCGGCGGATGGTCTGGATCTGGAGCATGTGCTGTTTGTTCCAGCAGGAGACCCGCCCCACAAACGCGGGCGGATGAAAACCCCGGTGGAACACCGGTTGGCGATGCTGGCGCTAGCAACCTCGCGAGATGCGCGTTTTGTGCTTTCGCGGATTGATATTGACCGTCCCGGACCGCATTATTCGCATGATATGGTCAAAATTGTGCAGTCGCAGTATCCTGATGCGCAGCTCTATTTTGTCATGGGCGGAGACAGCCTGAAGGATTTCCCCAACTGGGAGTCGCCAGAAATCCTGATTGAACTGTGTCAGCTTGCGGTGATGCGCCGCCCGCCGCATGAACATATCTACCCCGCCATGCACCGCCACATGCTGCCGCAGCTAGAGGCGCGTGTGGAGATGATTGATGCCCCGCTGCTGGAAATCTCCTCAACGGACATTGCCGAACGGCTGCGCAGTGGTAAGAGTGTCAAATACATTGTGCCCGAACTCGTCATGGAATATATCTACGCGCAGCGTTTGTATAAGGACTAGCCAGCTTGAACAAACGAGCCTACCTGAGCAGCCTCGTGGGCTGCCTGCTGCTGCTTGTCGCCCTTGCTTTCAACTTGTCGCCCTCAACTGCCGCACCGGAACAGGTACAGGGCGCGCCAACCCTCGTGCCGCCCACGCTCGTTCCGACCATAGATGCAGGCATGACGGATGTGCTGTTGTCCACGTCCGGCGTGGCGGGCATTCAGGACCGCGGCGTTGTGCGCGTGGGCATCCTGTTCAACGCGCCGCCGTTTGGCGAATTGAGTATTCGCGGCGACGTGATCGGCTACGACGCTGATCTGGCACGCAGCCTTGCCGAACTGTGGGGCATAGAACTACAACTGGTACAGGTGACACGCCAGACCGCTATTGAAATGCTCTACAGCGGCGAAGTTGATCTGCTCATCGCCGCACAGGTGCATTCTCGTGCAATGGATATGCAGGTAGAGTTCTCACAGACCTATCACATCGGCAGGCAGGTAATGATGGTGCGCGCCGATGACCCGGCAGCCGCGCCTACCGATTTCGGGCAGCCCGGCAATCCGCGCCGCATTGGTGTCGTGCTGCGCTCGCCAGGAGAGGCAGCGCTGCAAGCGTGGCAGTCGCGCACAGGATTGCAGCCGGAAGTGACCAGCTATTACTCCCTCGATCAAGCGTTGACAGCGCTGCTGACGTACCAGGTGGATGCGGTGGTTGAAAGCCGCACGCGCCTGTCACGCGCCATTCTTCAGCCCGACGCGGTGCGCATTCTGGATGAGCCGGTCGCGCAGGAACCGTATGCGGTGGTGGTGCGGCGGCAGGATGCCCCGCTGCGTGACCTGGTCAATCGCTCACTGCAATATCTGGTCAACAACGGGCGCATGGCAGAACTGCATAACGCCTACTTCCCGGAAACAACCTACCCTACAGAGACACTAACCGTTTGGGCGAATATCGGCGATAGTGCGCCGCAGCCTGCCCAATTCCCCACGACGATTACTTATCCCACTTCCAATACTGTGCCACGTCTTCAGGCAGAACGGGTGCTGCGCGTCACGGGCATCCCCGAGATTCCGCCGGATGCAACGGAGAGTGAACGCCGCTTGGCGAATTTCTACACGGCGCTGGTCAACGAACTGGCGAACCGCTGGGAGGTCAGTATTCAGCTAGTGCCCGGCACTGGCGATGCAGCGCTCGAAGCGGTACACAGCGGGATGGCAGATCTGGCGGCGGGGGTGCTGCCGGACTGGAACTGGGCTGATCGTGTGGACTTCACCGAGCCGTATTTGCTGCATGGGTTCCGGCTGCTGGTGCGTTCCGGCGATGGTGTCGAGAACCTGACCGGGCTGCGCGGGGAAACGATCGCTGTGCTGGCAGACGACGCTGGCGCGCGCGAAACGCTAATCGCACTGGCAGATGATGTGGATGTCAGCATTGATATTGCTACCCTTGCCCGCGAAGAAGATGCAGCATTTGCGATGCTTTCCGACGAGGCGAATCCCTCGGTTGAGGCGGTCTTTGGCGACAGCCTGCGCCTGCAGCCGCATCTTGAGGCAAATCCCGATACCCTGCGCTACGCGATCCGCTGCGATCTGTGCGAACCCTGGTACAGCCGCTACTATCTGGTTTTCGCCGTGCCCGACAACGATCTTGATTTCAGGCTGCTGGTTGATTATACACTTCAGGAAACGGTGCTCGATGGCAGCTTTGCGACTCTGTCTGCACCCGTGATGCTGCCCAATGAGAACCCATTGTTCGACATCTGGCCCGGATCAAACAGCTTTCTAGGCTTCATGCTGCTGCGGCGTGCCGGGTGATTCGGGCTTTTGTGCGCGGCTCAGCGTAGTGATGATTACGCCTGCAAGGATAGCGGCGCTGCCAATGACCTGACCCGGCGTGAGGGTTTCGCTAAAGAGGCGGGCGGCAACCAGTGCCGTGAACACGATGCTGAGCTGCGTAGAGATACTGATGAATGTTGCAGGCAGAAATGCCAGCACATAGTTAAACGACGAATGCCCGATCAACTGCGGGAAGATTGTGACCATCAGCACCCAGAAATAGCCTTCCGCGCTGTAGCCGCTGACTGGTGTGCGCGTGACGATTATGGCAAGGATGCTGGTCAGGGAAGCGCTGGTGAACAGCAGCCACAGATAGGGCATGAGCGCAATATGCCGCCGCACGGCGCGCCCGGTGATCAGATATAACGCCGATGCGACTGCACCGCCCAGCGAAAGGATAATGCCCAACAATGGACTGTCCCCCAGTTCAGCGCTGCCGGCCAGCGCGCCACTGCCCAGCGCAATGCACACGCTGCCGGCAATGGCGACCAACAAGCCAACCCAGACGAGATTGGGCAGTTTGGTGCGCAGGACGAACACTTCAATCAGCGCCACAATCAGCGGGCTGGAACCTGCCAGCACATTGACCACCAGCACCGTGGTGTGTTCCAGTGCGGTCATGAACAGGATGAAGTGAATCGCCAGCCAGATGCCCGCGACCACCGCGTAAAGCGTGACGCGCGGGTTCAGTCTGTGCAGCTCCCGCCCGGAATGGCGCAGCGCCAGCGGCGTAATCACTAACGCCGCCAGCGTCAGGCGCGCGGCGACGATGAACAGCGTAGGCACACCCTCGTTTTGCGCGAAACGGATCAGAATTGACGCGGAAGACCCGGCGACCAGGCCCAAAATCAGGATGAAATGTGCCCGCCACTGAACAGGTGTGGTGGGTGCTGCGGTAACAACGGCGGCAGTATTTGCCATGGGTTTCCTCAGGGTTGGGCAGCGCTTACGGTTTCAGGGGTGCTGGCGGTGACTGCGGTTTCCCGGCGTCCTTGCCCCAGCGTGGCGACCAGCACTCCGGTCAGGATTACGGCACTGCCCAATAGTTGCAGCGTGCCGGGGGTTTCCCGAAAAACAAAAAAGGCAACAATAGCGCTAAAGATTGGCTCAAGCTGCGTGGCAACGCTGACATAAGTCGCCTGAAGAAAGCGCAGCGCATAATTGAATGACGAATGCCCGATCAACTGTGGGAAAATGCCCAGCAGTACCAGCCACAGGTAACTTTGCTCCGGGTAGCCGGTGACCGGGGTGCGCCCGATGAAAAGCACCAGCAGCAGCACCAGTGCCCCGCTGCCATACACAAGCCAGATATATGGCAGCAAATCCAGCCCGGCACGCAGCTTACGCCCGATCACCAGATATACTGCGACGGCAACCGCGCCCAGCAGCGCGAGCGCACCACCGAGCAAAGGCGCGCTGCCGGCACCAGCAGCACTGCCAGCAGCCAGCAGAATGTCCCAGCCGCTGCCTGACTGTACGATGCTGGTGGGAAAGCTGCCCACACTGCCCGAAGGTACAGCGATCAGCAGCCCGCCGCTAAACGCCAGCGCCAGTCCAAAGATGACCATGCGCCCCAATCGCGCATGCAGAAACAGCACTTCCAGCAGCGCGACCCATAGCGGGCTGGTCGTCACCAGCACCACGCTGATCAGTACGGTGGTGTATTCTAACGACGCGATCCATGTTGCGAAGTGCAGCGCCAGAAAGAAACCGGACGCGAGTGCCAGCAGCAGATCGCGCGGTTGCAGCCGGCGCAGTTGTTCGCGGTAGCGGCGCAGTGTAAACGGCGTCAGCACCAGCGCTGCCAGCGTCAGACGAAATGCCGCAATCAGCAGTGATGGCACACCATCGCTCTGTGCCAGCCGGATGAAGATTGCCGCCAGCGATACTGCGCCAATGCCCAATGCCAGCACGCCGTAAGCGTGCCAGGGGGGTAGCGAAGCTGTGTGTACGTCAGTTTTCAAGGGTGGACTCATCAGGTGGCTGGAAACAAACTCTACGCTATCACCATTCTGCTTAACGGACAAGAGTCCAGGTTTTCACGGAATTCTCATTGGACAATAGTCCAGATTCAATCGGATTTCTTAGACGGGCGTGTTACTATGTCTCTGTTTATTATTGTGGGATGGCGGGCATTCTCCGTTATCCAGAACAGAGCAGAGGAGAAAAATCATGGCTTTTGAACTGCCTACGCTTCCCTATGCAGCAGCCGCGCTCGAACCACACATTGACGCGCGTACTATGGAAATCCATCACGGTAAGCACCATGCTGCCTATGTCAATAACCTCAATAATGCGCTCGATGGACATGCCGATCTACAGGCGATGAGCCTGCACGACCTGCTGCATAACCTTGACCGCGTGCCGGAAGGCATTCGCGCCGCGGTGCGCAACAACGGCGGCGGGCATGCCAACCACACCATGTTCTGGGAGTGGATGTCGCCTACACCCGGCGCAGCCAGTGGTGAACTGACCACCGCGATCAACAGCGCCTTTGGTAGTCTCGATGACTTCAAGAAACAGTTTGCCGATGCCGCCATGAAGCGCTTTGGCTCTGGTTGGGCATGGCTGGTTGCCGCGCCGGATGGCAGCCTGAGCATTGCTTCTACGCCGAATCAGGATACCCCGCTGATGGAAGGCAAATCACCGATTCTGGGCATTGATGTCTGGGAACATGCCTACTATCTGAATTACCAGAATCGCCGCGCAGATTACATCGCCGCGTGGTGGAATGTTGTGGACTGGGCGAAAGTCTCCGCCATGTATGCGGCGGCGAAAGCCTAACCAACGCCATAGTACGGTGCAGGTATGTTGCCATTGCAGCGCACTTGCCCGAATGAATTGAGAACGTGTCCCTAAGCCCTGTCTGCTTGGACAAGGGTAAGGGGATGTATCCCCTTGTTCGGACAGCTATTGAACCAAACTTCACGAGTTGTGCAAAAGGCGCTACAATCACAGCGCCTTTTTTAGTTAATTTGCCGCGCAGCACGGCTGCGGCTGTCCCCGCGCGGAAAAACAGAACCTTACAGGAGTTGTTTACAATGAGTGAGTACCGCATTGAGAAGGATTCGCTGGGCGAGGTCAGGGTTCCGGCGAACGCGCTGTACGCCGCGCAAACACAGCGCGCTGTCGAGAATTTCCCAGTTTCGGGTTTGAAGCCCTATCCGGCGTTCGTCTGGAGCATGGCACTGATCAAACGCGCGGCGGCAGAGGTGCATCAGGACCTCGGTCTGCTGGACGCACGGCTGGCGGGCGCCATCATCCAGGCGGGCGATGAAGTGCTTGCCGGCAAACACAGCGATCAGTTTGTGGTGGATCCGTTTCAGGCGGGCGCTGGCACCAGCCACAACATGAATGTCAACGAAGTGCTTGCCAACCGCGCCAACCAGATTCTGGGCTATGCGCTGGATGCGAAAGACAAACCCGTTAACCCCAATGACCATGTCAACATGGCGCAGAGTACCAACGATACCATCCCGACAGCGATTCGGTTGGGCGCACTATGGAAGCTGGATGAACTGCTGGCGACGATGCAGCACTGCGCGGACGCCTTCCGGAAAAAGGCGCAGGAATGGGATGGCATCGTCAAGAGCGGACGCACCCATTTACAGGACGCCGTGCCTGTGCGGTTGGGGCAGGAAGTTGCCGCGTGGGCAAAGGCAATTGAGCGCAATATCGAAAAGGTTCGGCAGGCGGCAGAAGGCTTACGTCGTCTGGGGATTGGCGGCACGGCAACCGGCAGCGGGCTGAATGCTCATCCGGAATATCACAGCCGCATGGTCAAGAAGCTGAGCGCGCTTTCCGGTTTGGCACTGTACGAGTCGGATGATCTGTTCGAGTCGATGCAGTCCATGCAGGATGCCGTCTTTTTCGCCGCAGCGCTCAAGACCGCCGCGCAGGACTTCACGCGCATCGCTAACGATATTCGCCTGCTGTCCAGCGGTCCGACGACCGGGCTGGCGGAAATGACCTGCCCGCCGGTGCAGCCAGGGTCGTCCATCATGCCCGGCAAGGTTAACCCGGTGCTGGCGGAAATGCTCAATCAATCCATGTTCCATGTGATGGGCAATGAATTGACGGTCATGCTGGCGGGGCAGGCGGGGCAGCTTGAACTGAACGTGATGATGCCGATCATCGCCCACAACCTGAATGAAATGATGATCGTGATGATCGGTTCAATCCGCGCCTTTACTGACCGGTTGGTTGTCGGGCTGGTTGCTAACAAGGAACAGGCAGAAGGCTGGCTGTTGCGTAACCCGATCCTCGTGACGGCACTGAACCCGATTATCGGTTACCTCAAGGGCGCGGAAGTGGCAAAGAAGGCGCTGGCGGAAAATCGCAGCATCAAGGATGTGGTCGTGGAATTAGGCTATATGACGCCCGAAGAAGCGGCAAAAGCGCTTGATGCCCGCGCGATGACTGAAGGCGGTATTTCTGACGTGAAGGGCGGCGGCTAAGCGGCTGTTCCCGGTGTTTTGCAGGGGCGTCTGCCAAACAGTAGACGCCTCTTTTGCTTACGTTGGGGAGTCATTGGTTGAGACTGCCCACCGATTAGAGTATACTTGCCGCATCATTTGGTTTTTTTAACCGTCATTAACGCTAATCCAGGGTGAATTGCCAACCCGTGTCCAGACGAAAACTGGGAAAATACGAAATCATAGACCGGCTGGGGCGCGGCGGCATGGCAGAGGTCTACCGTGGTTACCACGAGCGCCTCGACCGCTATGTTGCCATCAAGGTGCTGCATCCGTTTCTTGCCGATGACGCTGAGTTCAAACAGCGCTTTGAGCAGGAAGCGCGCAACATCGCACAGTTGAAGCACCCCAACATCGTACAGGTATACGACTTTGACTACGACGACGAAAACGACAGCTACTACATGGTCATGGAGCTGATCGAAGGCGTCACGCTTAAAGACCGTATTACCGAGCTGGACCAGAAGAAGCAAACCATTGAGTACGGCGAGGCGCTGCGTGTAATGCGCGAAGCGGCTTCGGCGCTGGCATACGCGCACGGGCGTGGCATGATTCATCGCGATGTCAAACCGGCAAACCTGATGTTTGACCGCGATGATCGCGTCGTGCTGACTGACTTCGGCATTGCCAAGATCATTCATGGCGGGCAGTTTACTGCCAGCGGCGGCATGGTCGGCACGCCTGCCTATATGGCGCCGGAGCAGGGCATGGGGCAGCCCGGCGATGCGCGGTCTGACCTATATTCGCTGGGCGTGATTCTGTTCCATATGCTCAGCGGTAAACTGCCGTTTGAGGGCGAGAATCCCCTTTCGGTGATTCTAATGCACCTTAATGAGCCGATGCCGCTGGTACGCGACCTCAAACCGCAGTTCCCGCCCGAAGTGGATCAGGTGATCGGCAAGCTGATGGCGAAAGATGCCGAAGACCGCTACCAGACGGCGCAGGAACTGATCACCGATATTCGCGTGCTGGAAATGGGGCAATCGCTCGACACAGTAACACTGCCCAAAGCGCTGATCGCCGCAGCCAGCAGCAGCAAGCGGCTGGTGATTGACGGGCTGCCCGCGCCTGCTGAGGAACCGCCGCGCCGCCGGGGGAGTGGCTGCCTGTTTGCCAGTGTAATACTCCTCATGCTGCTAGTGCTGCTGGGTGGAGGGTACTTGTTGGGCGTCGGGGCAGGGCTGCTGCCGCTGCCATCGTTTCTGGTTGCTGCGCAGCCCACTGCGACGGCGACAGAACCAGCCGCATCCAAGACACCCCTCGGCGCAGAGGTCACCACACCGCCCAGCGCGACGCGTCGCCCCACAGTAACGCCGTCGCTAACGGCGACGCCATCAGCAACGTTGGCTGTGTCCCCAACCGTTACGCTTTCTCCATCTCCGGTGGCGACGCACACACCCCGCCCGACGGTGACTGCCACCTTGACTGCCACTGCCACCGCGACAACAGCGCCCGTTCTGACGCCGACCATCACCCGGACCCCCAGCGTTACACCCACTGCCAGCCCTACCGTTGACCTGACAGCGACCTTTGTCTGGGCGGAGACGGCAACCACAGCCGCGTGTGTCTTTGATTATGATCTGGTCGAAGAAATCCCTGCTGATCCCCTGCGTGTGCCGCAGGCGGAGCGCGACTCGTTGTTTGTGACAATCAATACCGAGTATCTACGCGACATCACGCTGCTGAACACCGGCACCTGTGCCTGGGATGTCAACTGGTCGCTGGCGTTTGTTTCTGGCGAAAACCTCAACCAGACGCGCATTGTCGTGCAGCGGCGGATCGAAGTCGGGGATACCGTTGTGCTGCGGTTGGAAGGGCGCACACCCTCTACAGGCAGCGTCGAACCGGTGGAGGGCATCTGGCAGTTACGCACACGCGGGCAGCTGCCCATTGGCGATCCGCTGACGATTAGTGTGCTGGTTTATGATCCCGGTAGATAACAAGGTGAGCTGATGAACCGCGAAGCAGCCTGGGCGCTTGTAACCGAGTTTACCGAGAGCGATTCGCTGCGCCGGCATATGCTGTCGGTGGAGGTGGCAATGCGCGCTTATGCGCCCCGTTTTGGGGGTGACCCTGAGCAGTGGGGTGTCGTCGGGCTGCTGCACGACTTTGATTACGAACGCTATCCTGATGTCGCCGTTGAAGGGCATCCTGTTGTTGGCTCACGCATACTGCGCGAACGCGGTGTGGACGAAACGATCATCAGGGCGATTCTGGCGCATGCAGAAGAAATCACCGGCATGACGCCCGAAACGCCGTTGGAAAAGACGCTGGTCGCCGTTGATGAACTGACCGGGTTCTTGATCGCGGTCGCGCTGGTGCGCCCCTCGCGCAGCCTGTTGGATGTTGAGCTAAAATCGGTCAAAAAGAAATGGAAAGATAAGGCATTTGCCGCGCCGGTCAACCGTCAGGAAATTGAGCATGCGGCAGAAGCGTTGGGTGTGCCGCTGGATGAGCATATTGCGGTGGTACTCAAGGCGATGCAGGATAACGCCGATTTGCTGGGACTGCGCGGTAGTATTTCTCCCTGAGCACGCTTGTCAGATTGTGCTGGCACACAGCGGGGCAGGCGGGGCAGGCGATCCGTGCCGGACGCGCGTACCCCAGCCTGGCGAATACCCGTTCTTCTGCCCGGTTTACGCCTGCACGTGTACCGGCGTGCCAATCGCTGCCCATTGATAGAACCAGTATGCCTCGTCGTTGGGCAGGTTTACGCAGCCATGACTCATGGGCTGACCCCAGTTACTGTGCCAGTATGTGCCGTGAATGGCGTACCCCTGATAAAAATACTGCACCCACTGCACGTTCGGCAGATAATAACCCGGACCGCTCATTGTCTGCGCTTCGATCCGGCTGTAGATGGTGTAATCGCCCTGCACGGTTGGCGTGGCAGGCAGCCCGGTGGACACCAGCACATTACGCACCAGCCGCCCATCTTCATAAGCATAAATGCGCGAATCGCTCAGATCAACAACGATAGAGCGCCCGACAGTCACCACTGCCGGCGGACCTGTGACGACTGGCGCGACAATCCCTAAATCAGCAACAGTCCCCGGATCGGGGATGACCAACTGCTGACCGGCGTAAATCTGATTCGGATTCGCCAGATTGTTTGCCTGTGCGATGGCGGGCCAGCTCACCCCATAGCGCAGGGCGATGTCCACCAACCGTTCGCCGGGTTGCACCACATGGACAATGCTGTTGGTCGGCGCAGCGACAACCTGTGGCTGCTCGCCCGGAACTGCGCCCAGCGCGGCATCCTGCTGCGTATCCACGCCGTCAATCACGGACTGGGGCGTCCAGATTTGCAGTTCCTGCCCGCGTGCGATGCGGTTGGGGTTGGGGATATTGTTTGCTTCAAGAATCTGTTCCACCGTGACGCCGTAACGCTGGGCGATCATGGTCAGGTTTTCGCCCGGTTGGACAACGTGGATGATTGGCGTACCGGCGATCAGCGGATTCTCGACAGATATGCCGCTGCTGGGGTTGCTCAAACCAGGGATAATCAACTGCTGCCCGGCATAGATGCGGGTCATATCCGTGATCCCGTTTGCCTGTGCGATTGTCTCCATGGAGACGCCGTAGCGCAGCGAAATGCGGTACAGGTTTTCGCCGGGCTGGACGATATGGACGACTTGCTCGCCGCTGTTCTGCTGCGCGGTGACAGGCGTGACCAGACACAGGAATGCGATCAGGAGGTAAAGCAGGCTAATCGGTGTCCTTAAGCGTCTGTCGTGCATAAGTGGATTCTCCTCTGCCGGGCTAGCCGGATGTTTACGATCACGGGTGTCCATAAACATACACCGATCGGCATTTTCCGGCAATTGCGTCTATCTGATGGTGGCTGGACAAGCTGGCAGACAGGTGTGCCGGTAGTCTGGTGTACCAATTGCTGCAACCCGCCTTTGCCAGTACAATGCTGGTGCAGTTGACGCTGCCTTGACGATTTTACACAGGGTCTATCATTCACCCATGCTGGTACGTACTTACCGATTGAGCGACAAACTCGGCATCCTGCTGATCAAACTCGGCATTGCTCTGAGCGATCATTTGCTGGCGGGCGCGAATGTTGTTGTCAGCCTGTTCGTGTGGCTGCTTAAAGGGCTGTTTGGTGCTGTGCTCCTGGTGCTGCTGGGTATTGCGCGCGCGCTGGGGGCAGTGCTGCGGCGCTTCTGGCTGATACTCCGTGCGGTGACTGGTGTTGTCCAGAGGGGCAGCAGTCGAATGCTGCGTGTTTCGCAGCGTGCCGCCACCAGCGCAACGGCGACAGCAGGCACCAGTATGGCGCGCCGTGCCGCCCGTGCGGAAATTGACCAGACACTGGCAGAAGACCCGCTGCGTGTCCAGAACCGGATGCTCAGCGTGGTAGTGGTGCTGCTGGTGGCAGCGGTGATCGGCGTATTCCTGTGGGCAACCGATCCTTCCCGCACCAGCACAACCCCACCGCTCTTGGTGAACGCTGGTGCACCGTCCGCAGGGGTGGCAACGCCAGATTCGGGCAATGTGTCTTCAGCAGCGATTCCCGGTGTTGTACCGTCTGCTGTGCCCACTGCCACCGACCTGCCGCCGGTGCTGGCAGTACGCGGCAGCCTTGCCTATACCGTCCGTGAACTGGGGCAAACCGATATCTGGGTGATGTCGATTGGCAGTCGCACGCCGCTGCGCCTGACCAACAGCCCGGAGGATGAGCGCGATCCTGCCTGGTCACCGGATGGTCGCCAGATAGCCTACGCTTCCCGGCAGGACAGCAACTGGGAACTGTATATCTATGACTTTTCCAGCGGCGAAACCCGCCGTTTGACCTATGACCAGTCGTTTCAGGGCAATCCTCACTGGAGTCCCGATGGGCAGTGGCTCGTCTATGAAAGCTACCAGAGCGGCAGCCTGGACATTTTTATCATGCGGGCGGACGCCTCGGAGCAGATTCAACTGACCAGCAACCCTGCGCCGGATTTCTCGCCGGTCTGGTCGCCGGACAGTCGCCGCATCGCTTTTGTGTCGTGGCGTGATGGCAATCAAGACATCTATCTGTTTAACCTGGATGACCCCCGCGACGAAGCAGTACTTAACATCACCAGCACACCTGCGCGCCACGAAGACCACCCCGCATGGTCGCCAGATGGCGCGCTGCTGGCATACAGCGCATTTGACGAAGGACGCGAGAAGGTCTTCGTCAAATCTGCCACTGAGCCAGATTCTGCCCCGCAGGTGATCGCGTTTGGGCGCACACCCGCGTGGTCGCCGGATGGCACAAGTCTGGTCTTTGCGGTGGACTCGCTGGACGATACACAGCTTGTCGCCGGACCGTTTGCCGGGCAAGGGACGCTGACACAGATTATACCTGTGCCTCTCGGTTCTACCGCGCCGGACTGGACGACAACCGTGCTGCCGCTGGCGTTTGTCAATTCAGGCGGCTTGAATCCTGGTGTGACTGAGCCGCTGTACGTCGAGCAGGTGGAACGGCAAAGTACCGGGCGCTTTGGCTTGGATCAGATGGTCGGGGTCGCGGTGCCACCCCCGGCGGTCAATGTCCTGAATGACCGCGTTAACGACTCGTTCAATGCGCTGCGCCAGCGCACACTGACTCTGAGCGGGTGGGATTTCCTGGGGACACTGGACGACGCCTTCTGGAGTCTGGATCGCCGCCCCGCGCCGGGTGAACCGCGCCGCAACTGGCACATGACCGGGCGCGCGTTTTCGGTCACCCGCAATGCGATTGCCGGTTTTCCACCGTTGATTGAAGTGGTGCGCGAGGATATTGGGGTGGATACCTACTGGCGGGTATATGTACGAGTAGACGAGGACGCGCAGTTCGGGCAACTGGGCGAACCGCTGCGGCATATGCCCTGGGACTTTGCTGCGCGCGACAGCGGCGATGTGGAGGCATATAATCAGGGTGGACGCCTGCGGGCACAGATGCCTGGCGGTTATTATCTTGATTTCACACAGCTTGCCTTGGATTATGGTTGGTTGCCAATGCCTGCGGGCAGCGACTGGCGCGCCAATTTCGCCGTCGTCAATTACTGGATGTTTATCAAGACAGATAGCTTACTGTGGATTGATGCCATGCTAGAGCTTTATGCCCCGTCCGAGCTGGGCGGTTTTGCGCCCACTGCCACGCCCGCGCCTGCGCTCCCCACCGCCACGCCCGCAGCATCCGACACAGGGGAGGGCGAATAATGCGCCGAGGGGGAGGATGCATCACGCTGCT
>DAOTWP010000131.1:0-7800 GCA_034435675.1 Anaerolineae bacterium | reverse complement strand
CAGTGTTGAGAATCCGCAGCAGAGCGCACGCGCCGGTGACGGACTGCGCCCGGTCAATCTGCGCACAGATTTGTCTGCGCTTGCTGACCTGCTGGAATTGGTCTTTGCCGATACGATGGACAGCGGCGGGCGGGCGGCACTGCGCGAAATGCGCTCCATCAGCCGGTTGGGCGTGGGCGTCAACCTGATGTCCAACCTCAATGAGATGACCTTTGGCGTCAGCACGGGTTTCGTCTGGATTGAGGATGGCGATCTGGTCGGCAATGCGTCGCTGTATCCGGCGCGCTGGCATGCTGATCTGGGCAAGGCATGGATCATCGCCAATGTGGGCGTTCACCCGCGCGTGCAGGGACGCGGAATCGCCACCCGCCTGATGGAAGCATGCCTTGACTATGTACGCCAGAAGCATGCCGCTTGTGCGCTGCTGCAAGTCGATTCGGACAACGACCGCGCCCGGCACATCTACCAGCGCTTAGGCTTCCGTGTGGAGCGTGAATGGCGGCAGTGGCGGCGCGTGAGCAGTAACCGCCAGCCCGCTCCCCCCGAACACAATCTTCACATTGCCCACCGCCGCGCCGCGGAATGGCAGATGGAATATGCACTGGCGCAGCAGGTGCGTCCCGGCGCGCAGGGCGGTGTCGGTTGGCAGCGTCCGCTGCACCCGTCGTTGTTTCGTCGCCCCCTGTGGCGTGTGCTGGGTGATTGGCTGAATATGCAGGGAGTAGAGCGCTTTGTCATCCGCGATCGCAGCGCGGCGGGCGGTACCGACCCCGCCCGGCAGATTGCCGCGTCGTTGTGGGTCGAGTCACGATTGGCGGCGAGCAGCTATGATCTGACCGTGATGGTCGCGCCGGAGTATCGCGGGTTGTATGACGAAGCGCTGATCAACTATGCCGTGCGGCGCTTTGGCAGGCACGGGCTGCGCATCGAACACCCGGCAGACGAAGAGACGATGCAGAATGTACTGAACCGCTACAACTTCCGTACCGTGCGCACGCTGGAACACATGCGCTGGGATGTGCCACAGCGGTGAGCAGCACACCTGGCGCAAGATATGCGCAGCGGCAGCCAGCCGGATCGCGTTTCATTCGTGCCTGCCCTGCTGCTTCAGCACCCAGCGCGCCTCCTCCTCAATAAAGCTGATCGTCCCGGCGATAGTCGCATCGGGGAACGTGTCCGGCGGCAAAACGCGCGTCTGTGCCAGCGCCAACCGGGGAACCCCCGCTGCCCAGACGACACGCAGCAGCCCGACATGCCCACGCGGCACATCTGCCAGCAGCAGCATCGGTGGCTGTAGGTTAAGCTGGATCTGCGGCTGCGGTGTCAGCACGACGCTGAGCGCCACATCAGACAGCGGCGGCAGGACATCTGGCTGGCTGACGAGCCGCACGCCGTGCAGGTCGGCGGGCTGTCCCGCATCCACCAGCCGCAAAGCTACCTGCCGCGCCAGCACAGCACGGGCGTCCGGCGGCAGTGTGTCCGGCACATGCGCGGCGGTATACCCCATCGCATCCAGCGCCAGCAGCGTAGAGCGTCCCTGTGTCGCGGCGCAGTGCCACACCGCCGGGTCACACGCGGCACCGAGGTCAAGCAGCAGCAGCGGGTCTTGCAGCATTGGGGGTGATGCTGCGCCAGAGGGGGCAAATTCGGCGCGCAGCATTTTGAGGAAGCTATACAGGCGCGGCAGCAGCGCCAGGTCGCCGCGCAGATTCGCCGTCAGCAGCAGGGTCAGCCCTTGCAGCGCCACATGACCGCCAGCGAAGTCACGCGCCGTTCAGCGCGTAGGTCTCATCAACGCTGTCCACCACGCGGTAGGTCTGTTCCGGCGCCCCATAACGCTTGAAGACATGCTCCAGCAGCGCGCCGATACTCTTTTCTGGCACGACGAACAGCAGGGTGTGCAGCAGTGGGCTGTGCAGACATTCCAGCAAATGCCTGATGCGCGCTGTGAAATCCGGGACAGGACGCCAGTGTGCGTGCCGCAGGTCAAAAATCAGAGTAATTGGCTGTCCGGAAACCTGCAAGAACTGTGGCAGGGTCGCTGTGCTGTACTCTTCCAGCTCTTCCCAGGTCCATTCATGGCTGCGCATTTTGAGCACCAGCGTAAAATCATATTCGTGCCACAAGGCTTCCATTGCCATAAGTAGAGTCCTGATGAACCCAATCTTTACTATTTTTATAGTACCCTATTTATGCGCAGTTAAGCCATAATGCTCATCACCTTTTCACCCCCTGCGCGTGTGTGAGCACAGCATAAGTCGCCAGCGCGCCAATCTTAATGCTTCTGCGCTGTGGGCAGCCGCATTGCCTATCCATTTGGGTAGGTTTACCCGGTCTAGTGCAATGTCTAATTATCTTCTAACGCAAACGGATATAAGTTGATCTATGGCAGCAGCAGCACATGCTGCTATGCTGTTGAGAAGCGGGCTGAGGATTCCACCGCCGCATTTCCCCCGCAGTGGGGTCGGGACAGCGCCTTCTGCGCCCGCCTGCGGAACGATGCAGACTCTTCAGATCGCAGCAAACGTAGCATCCAACCACCATACCCAAAGGAGTAATCGGGTTGAGCGATAAAAAAATCCGGGTTGCCGTCATCGGCGTGGGCAATTGTGCCAATTCACTGGTACAGGGCGTGCATTATTACCGCGATGCTGCCGACGATGAATTCATCCCCGGCATCATGCATAACAATCTGGGCGGGTATCGTATCCGCGACATCGAATTCTCCGCCGCGATTGACATCGATCAGGACAAGGTCGGCAAAGACCTCGGCATGGCGATCTGGTCGGGGCAGAACAACACAATTCGCTTTGCCGAAGTGCCCACGCTCACTGGCGTCACGGTCGCACGCGGCATGACCCACGACGGGCTGGGTCCGTACCTGTCGCAGAAAATCACCAAAGCGCCGGGCAGCACCGACAATATTGTCCAACTGCTTAAGGACACGCAGACCGATGTGGTTGTCAACTATCTGCCCGTAGGCAGCGAACAGGCGACCAAGTGGTATGTCGAGCAGGTACTCAACGCGGGCTGCGCCTTCGTCAACGCCATTCCGGTGTTCATTGCCCGTGAACCGTATTGGCAGGGACGCTTCAGAGAGCGTGGGCTGCCGGTGCTGGGCGACGACATCAAGAGTCAGGTCGGCGCGACTATCGTGCACCGCGTGCTGGCGAACCTGTTTAAGGATCGTGGTGTCAAGCTGGAACGCACCAGCCAGCTCAACGTGGGCGGCAACATGGACTTCTACAACATGCTCG
This sequence comes from Anaerolineae bacterium, assembly GCA_034435675.1. Lineage (GTDB taxonomy): Bacteria > Chloroflexota > Anaerolineae > Aggregatilineales > Phototrophicaceae > DAOTWP01. Next base: position 4,543 of record DAOTWP010000131.1, on the reverse strand, counting down.
ATCGCAGCCGCCTCGAAAGCAAAAAGGTGAGCAAAACCAACAGCGTGACCAGCCAACTGCCGTATGACATGGGCGACGATAACGTACATATCGGTCCCAGCGACTTTGTGCCCTGGCTGACCGACCGCAAATGGGCGTATATCCGGCTGGAAGGGCGCAGCTTTGGCGACGTGCCGCTGAATGTGGAACTCAAGCTGGAAGTCTGGGACAGCCCCAACAGCGCGGGCGTGATTATCGACGCGGTGCGCTGCGCCAAGCTGGCGCTGGATCGTGGTCTGAGTGGTGCCATCGAAGCTCCCAGTTCGTACTTCTTTAAGTCGCCGCCGATTCAGCCGCCGGATGATGTGGCGCATGATCTGGTTGAGGCGTACATCCGCGACGAGGCGTTCGTCTGGGACGGCAAGGACCGCACCCGTCCATAACCGCGACTCACACGGTCTCCGGGGCATCCGGGTTGGATGCCCCAGCCCTCCCCGCACTGGACATAGCGGACTCTTGATCTGTGCGGCGCTGCGCCACACAATGGGCAGATGTGACAGGTACACCCTGCGCCCTGCCTGCTGCCGCATATACACACAAGGATCGCCTATGTATTCAGCCACCAGTACCCGCCGGGGCGAGTTTCTCGCCGGGATGCGCGCCACAGTTCCGCTGATTATCGGCGCTGCGCCGTTTGGGATCATCTTCGGCGCGCTGGCGGTGACATCGGGCATCAGCGCCGCGGGCACACTGGGCATGTCGTTATTTGTCTTCGCCGGTTCCGCGCAGTTCATCGCCGCCGGGCTGGTTGCCGACCAAACCGGACTCGCTGTGATCATCTTTACCACGCTGATCGTTAACCTGCGCCATGCGCTCTACAGTGCATCGCTCGCGCCGTATATGCGCCACCTGCCGCAGCGCTGGCTGCTGCCGCTGGGCTTCTGGCTGACGGACGAGTCCTATGCAGTGGTGATTATGCGCTATCGCCAACCGGACGACTCGCCGTACAAACACTGGTATTTCTTCGGCTCGGCACTGCTGATGTACGTCAACTGGCAGCTTTGCACACTCATCGGGGTGCTGGCGGGGCAGAGCTTTGCCGGCGCGGAAAACTGGGGACTGGACTTCGCGCTGGTGGTGACGTTTGTCGGCATCGTTGTGCCGCTGATTACCACGCGCCCGGTGTTGTTCGCCGTGGTCGTCTCGGCGGTGGTGGGCGTGCTGACCTATGGACTGGACAACAAAATCGGCATTCTGATTACAGCGGTTGTCGGCATTGCGGCGGGGCTGCTGGCGGAAACTCTGCTGCAAGAAGATGCTTTTCCCCCACCTGCGCCGAAACAGCGCGGCGAGCCGTAGCGGCGGCGTAATGCCCGGCGCTCTGGCAGCGTCCAGAGGGCGTAGCACCAGAACGCTAACCCACGCTGACAGGAGCAACCCCAATGACCACCGCAGCATTGTTCGATCTGCTGCAAACCGAAATTGACCGCGCTAACGCCGCCATGACCGCGCGTTTAGGCGAACAATCTCTGTGTGAAATCCACAAGGACGGGCATGTCACCGGCGGTGTCAAATACGACGAGGGACGGCTTGTGGCACTGCGCGGGCTGCTGCGCAAGCTGCGCGGATTGCAGCCGGTGGATGCCGCCGCCGCGCAGGTGTTGATTGTGGACGAACAGGCACGCTGGGTGCGTGAGCTGGCGAAACACCAGTCGGCGGAGCGTAAATCAATGGCATGGATTGCCTACAGCCAGGGCGGGACAGATGCCTGCGCCGGACTGCTGGCGCAGGTGGCTGAAACGGGATAAGGCGATACCGTCGCAACATGCGTTTGACGGGTGAACCAGGGGGTAACCCGCTGGTCCGGCGGGCAGCGCGCTCACCCCGCGTAGAGCGTGCGCAGCCAGTCGGCAAGGGCGCTGCTGGTCCATGCGCTGAACAGCAGCGCTCCCTGCCGGTTGGGATGGTGACTGTCATAGAAATACTGCCCCTGCTCGTCCGCCGGCACCGCGGCAGCGAACTGTGCGTCCAGCGCCACGAACGCAGTCTGCCGGTTGTGCAGGTATTCGGCAGCAGGGGTCAGATAGGCACGGTCATACTGTGCGCTGCCGCCGTAGAGCCGGTCCAGTGTACACTGCGGCAGCGGCATGTTGACCACCAGCACAGGGATGCCGCGTCGTTCAAATACCGCCAGCAGGTCGCCAAGCCGCGCCAGCCCGCCGGGCACGTCCAGCCAAAGCTGTTCGGCAGTAAACGGTTCCGCAAAGAAACGTTCATCGCAGTGCATCGCCTGCGGGCGCAGGACATAGCCGCCCCTAGCAGTCGGCGGCGGCAGCGCCGGGGGCAGCAGCGCATTGCGTGCCAGCACGCCGTAATGGAATAACGCGCTGTGGTCAACCAGCAGCCGTCCCAGATAATCACCGGGACTGTCCGCGAAAATGTGCAGGCTTTCGTAGGGTGAGTTTTCCGCCACGGTGATATCGCGGGCGAAGCGGATGAAATTGCGCGCCGACAAGCCCAGCACCACCACCTGCGGTTGTTCAATTTCCAGCAGCCAGCGATCCAGCATCAGGCTCATACTTGTCAAATTGACCATGCGGTTTAAGCCGAAGTTCTGCACATTCAGGCTGGCATACCCCTGCCGCCCCAGCTCAGCGTCAATCAGCGCGGGGTCCAAACCAGTCATCATGTACGACGAACCGATCAGCCAGATAGCATAATCGGTGTCAGCCAGAGCAAGCGCATAACCGGGTGGGAATGCATCATACCAGAGCAGATGCTCATAGGGGGCGATATTGGTTTGCAGCCAGGCATTGACCGGCGGCAAACGCAGCAGCCCTTCCGCCGCCAACAACAGCAGCGCTACCCACAGCATCCCGCGCCGTATCCCGCGCCAGGTTGCGGGACGGGCGGCACGGGCGGGCGTATCAGAACTGGAAGTAGAAGAAAGGGACATAGGGTTTCACCGCGAAAAAGATCAGACTCAACAGTGTCAGCAGCACCAATCCTGCCTGCGCCATCCGGGGCAGCCGCAGCAAAAAGGTGTGCTCCCCGGTGGCAAGCTGCGCGGCATCCACCGCGAACAGCACCGCATAGAGCAGCAGCACCGGTGCTGCCAGCGCCAGCAGATCCGCGCCAAAACCGCCGGTCAGCGCTGCCGCCATTTGCGCATAGACTTCGCCCGCGCGCTGCAAAGCACTTTCGGCGAGCAACTGCGCGGACGCAGCGGGGGTGGGTACAGCCGCCATGACCGCAAACAGCACCCATGCCAGCAGCACCAGATGAAACGCCAGCAGCACACGCGCCAGGACAGTCGTGCGGCGTACCAGCACAGAGGGATGACGCAGCAGCGGACGTGCCGTGCTGCGCAGCGGGCGCCCGATGATCTGGTACAGCCCATGCAGCCCGCCCCACAGCACAAAGGTCAGGTTTGCGCCGTGCCACAGCCCCGAAGCCAGCATCGTGACCATGATGGCGCTGTTGAACGCCAGGTCGCCTTTGCCCGTGCGCTTGAGCAGCGTGCGGCTCAGCGGCAGGAAGATGTAGATGCGCAGCCACAGCGACAGCGAGATATGCCAGCGATTCCAGAACTCGGTGATCGTCTGCGCGAAATATGGCTGGTTGAAATTAACCATCAGCCGGATGCCCAGCAGCCGTGCCGAACCGCGCGCGATGTCGCTGTAGCCAGAGAAGTCGGCATAGAGCTGCACGGCGAACAGGTAGACAGCGGCAAGCACCTGACCGGGCGCATAGTCCAGCGGCGCGTTAAACACTTCATGGCTGATCACTGTCGCGGCGACATCGGCGATGACGATCTTTTTGAACAAGCCCAGCAGAATCAGCGCCACACCCTGTTCAAAATCGCCTGCGGTCAGCCGGCGCGGGGCGGCATACTGTGGCAGCATCGCCGGGGCGCGTTCGATTGGACCGGCAAGGAGCTGTGGGAAGAAGCCGACATACAGCGCAAAATTGAGCAGGCTGCGTTCCGGCTGAGCATCCCCGCGATAGACATCCAGCACATAGGACAACACCTGAAACGTGAAGAACGAGATGCCCACCGGCAGCAGAATATTGAGCGTCGGCAGGTGTGCGCTGAAGCCGAGCGTTTCCAGCAGTTTGCTGAAGGAGAGGATAAAAAAATTGAAGTATTTGAAGAAGCCCAGCAGCCCCAGGTTAAAACCCAGCGCGGCGACCAGCAGCCAGCGGCGGCGGCGCGGTGCTTTGGCGGAATCGGTGCCGTGCAGCGCGCCAGCCAGCAGGTAGTTGACGCCGGTAGTCAGCAGCAGCAGCGCCAGAAAGCGCCAGTCCCATGAGGCATAAAAGACATAGCTGGCGGCAAGCAGCAGCAGGTTTTGCTGCCGGGCGGTGCGCAGCAGCCCGTACAGGGCGACCACCCCGGCAAGCAGCAGGATGTAATCCGCAGAGTTGAAGACCATTGTTTTGTCAGCGCAGAATTATGCCAGCGCGCTATTATAGGCGGGGCGGCGGGGCAGCACAAGCGCGCCCGCTAAGCGCGCCCGCTAAACACGCCCGCTAAGCGCGCCCATAACGGCGCATGATCGCC
>DAOTWP010000130.1:0-2690 GCA_034435675.1 Anaerolineae bacterium | reverse complement strand
AACCTGATTGACGGCACGCCTTCCGCCACCGCCGTGTACCTGGCGTTCGACGGGCTGCGCAAACAGGCAGTGCTGGGCAGCAGCGGCGCGAACAAGGTGGACGCCGCCGACGCCGTGCCTTCGCTGACGCTGCTGCGGCAGGCGCGCTTTAAGCTGGCGCTGCGCTATGCCGCGCGCCCGAATGACCTCGCCTGGATTGTGGACGGGACGACCTACAGCCGCTTCCTGGCGATGAGCGAGTTCCTGACGATGGACAAGGCGGGGGCGCTGGCAACGGCGCAGACCGGGCAGATTGGCTTTGTGGACGGCATCCCGGTGCTGGTCAGCGCGGAACTGCCGCTGGCGAACGGCGACGGCAAGGTGAGCGCGACGCCGGGCAACAACACGCAGGGCACGGCGCTGTGTGTCTACCGTCCGGGCTGGTTTGTGGGCTACCGCCGGCGCATCGCGGTGAGCGTGGATTACCTGCCGTACTACGACAGCTACCAGCTCACGGCGACGGTGCGGCTGGCGTTTGCCAGCTATGACGAGAACGTGACCAGCGGGCTGATCGACATCGGCGACACGTCGGCGTAAGGCAGCATCAATAGGGGCGGACCCGGCAGCAGGAGCCGCCCTTTTCGTCCGGCACAGGCGGCGGAAATGGGTTATATTAGTGCCAGAACTGTTGCCCGGATCAGGCTTGGATCAGGATCGCCCATGACCGCACACGTTTTCATCAGTTACAGCCGTAAAGACAGTGCATTCGTTGAGAAATTGGAACGCGATTTATTTGCGTTCAAAATCAAAGTGTGGCGCGACCTGCACAGCATCCCCGGCGGATCGCGCTGGTTCAGCCGCATTCGCGCCGGACTGGAAGCCAGTTACGCAATGGTCTATGTGGACACCGCACATGCTCAAGAGTCGGAGTGGGTCGAGCAGGAATACATCTACGCGCGTTATCTCAAGCTGCCGATCATCCCGCTGCGGCTGGACAAAACCTTCATCTCCTTCAACACCATTACGCTCAATCCTGTGTTCTGCGATGGCGAAGCATATGACGCGGGAGTACGGCAGCTGGTTGCGCTGCTGGCAGCAATGCCGCAGCAGCCGATTGTCGCCGGGGCGCTGCCGCCTGACCCAATGCCACCGCCGGACGCGGCGACCCCTGCTGAAGCTGCCGCACCCGGCGAGGAGGCTGTCAGGGAGTATTTGAACTGGCTGCTGGCGACCCAGCAGTACAAGCAGGCGGACGCGCTCTACATTGACCTCAGCGCCGAGACCGAGGCGCGCAAACCACAGCGCATAGCCAGCGCCTTCAGTACCGATCTCGACGATGAGATTGACTTCTTCGGCGCGGATTTGGAGCAGGTGCACGGCGAGGCGTTCGATGGGCGCGGCACAGCAGTAGCGGATGTGCGCGAACCGCTGCGTGAACTGCGGCAGGTGATCCTGCTGGGCGACCCCGGCGCGGGCAAAACCACCACACTGCGCAAGCTGACCATGGATTTAGCGCGGACGGCGCAAGCGGACCCTTCCGAGAAGCTGCCCGTCTTTGTGCCGCTGCGCCAATTCGACGGCAAGACGCCGTTCAGCGCGTTTGTGCGGGCGCAGATGACGACGCTGCAAGATCATTACGAGGTTTTGCTGGCGAAAGGGCGCTTGATCCTGCTGTGCGATGCGCTCAACGAGATGCCGCAAAAAGGTGTCAGCGATGGGCGCGACCTCGTGGCGGAAGTGCGCGACTTCCTGAAGGACAAGACCGATTGGGTCGTAAGCTGCCGTGTGCGCGATTATCAGGAGAAGTTGAGCGCCTTGAAGGACGCCGTCAAGGTGCAGATCAAAAAGCTCGACCCGCCGCGCATCTACGCCCTGATCCAGCGCGGCTTCGCGCAGGACAATAAGCCAGAACTGGGCGAGGCGCTGTGGCATGCGCTGTATGGCAGCCCGGAACTGCTGCGGGCGTATGCGGCGTATGAAGCGGCAGGACAGGCAGAGGCATTCTGGCAGCCCGGAGACTGGGGTGATGATGTCATAATTGACGGTGAAAAATATCTGAAATGGAGCAAGTATGGGCGCGCCCGCCGCGCGATGCTGAATGACCGCCGCCGGATGATGCCGCTGTGCCGCAACCCGTTCATGACCAACCGCATTTGCCTGTTGTTCGCGCGCGATGGTCGCCTGCCGGAGAATCGCGGCGACCTGTTTAAGCGCTTCGTGGATGGGCTGCTCAAGCGCGAAGAGGCAAGCGCCAAGGCAGTCGGCGCGGCGTGGCTCGATCAAGCGCTGATCCGGCGCGGGCTGGCGCAGATCGCTTACCGCATGGGCGCAGAGACCGAGATGGCGCGGGTAGACGCGGAGGCGATTGTGCAGGCTGAGCTGGGTGCTGTTGATGTGGCACTGCTGCTGCGGCTGGCGGTGGCGGCGAACCTGATCGAAGCGGGTGAGACGGTGCGCTTCACGCATCAACTGCTGCAGGAGTATTTCGCCAGCGAGGTGCTGGGCGCGCTGCTGGACGATCCACAGGGTGCGGCGGGCATCTGGACGCCGGACAGGTGGTGGCAGCCGACCGGACGCGAGGAAACGGTCGTCATCCTCGCGGGGGTGCGCGGCGACCCGGAAGGTGTGGCGCGCTGGCTGGCACCCGCACAGCCGGAACTGGCAGTTGAAGTGCTGCGCGACAGCGGGGTACCGGTGGATCTGGCAGCGCT
>DAOTWP010000129.1:0-15932 GCA_034435675.1 Anaerolineae bacterium | reverse complement strand
GTACAATCAGGGGCGTGTCGTCATGTTAGCCTGAAGGAACAAACGCCATGCGCACCTTCATTGGTCTGCTGCTCTTTCTGATCTTGTTTTTCCCGCTGGCGCTGGCGCTGCTGCTGGCGGCGGGTGTCAGCACCTGGGCGCTGAATCGCGATTTCTATGAGGGGATTGCCACCGACCGGCGCTTGGATGATGTGCTGCTGGCACGCGAACTGCCCGACTATTTCAACTACAACCTGATTCGTGAACTGGATCGCCTGCCCGAAGCGGCGCTGGAAGCCGGGCTGCGCGAAGTCGTCACGCCGGAGTATCTGCGCGGACAGTCGCTGGCGGTGGTGGACGACATTTTTGTGTTCCTCGACGGGCAGGATTACCTGCTTAATCTGGCGATTGATGTCACGCCGATCAAACAGGCGCTGCGCGGCGAAGGCGGCAGGCGCTTTGCGGACGCAGCGGCGGCAGCGCTGCCCCCCTGTGCGGCGGGCGAAGCGCCTATCGCGGACGGCGGTATGCTGATTCGCTGTCTGGACGAGAGCAGCGGCGCAACTGTCGAACGCGCTGCCGGGCTGATTACCGAGGTGCTGCCGCAGTGGATCGAGCGCATGCCCGACAGCATCCGCCTGAACGAACCGCTGGAAGCCAACCGCACCCTGAGCGCGCCGGAGGGCTTCCTCAACCTGACCGGGCGGCGGCAGATTATGGTGGCGGTAGGGCTGGCGGTGGTGCTGCTGCTGGCGGTGTGGCTGCTGGTGGCGCTGATCGGGGCGGACAGCCGCCGGGGGCGCTTGCTGTGGCTGGGCTGGATGCTGCTGCTGCCCGCGCTGCTGGTGCTGGCGCTGGCAGGGCTGATCTTCGTCGGGCTGCTGGACGGCTGGGTGCGCTATGGCATTGCGCTGGCGCAGGTCAACGGGGAGGCATATTCCTACGCGGTGCAGGATGTCGCCTTCGCGGTGGCAAAAACCGCGCTGGTGCGGGTCTCGCTGGGATTCGTGATTTCCGGCGGTGTGGCATTTGTGCTGGCATTTCTGACGCTGCTGCTGGGGCTGCGCAGCCGCCCGGCACGGCAGTGGAAGATGCCGCCGCCTGCTGATGCCGCCTGATGCCGCCTGGTGCCGCCGCGTGAGGGAACAAACAGAAAAACAAACAGGGGGCGCATGTCCCCCTGCTGGCTGCATTCCCCTGGTGAACTACGGCGGGCACAGCATGCTGCGCCCCCCTGCCTTATAATCACCCTGTGCGTCTTTGCGGTGTAGACTGCGGCGGGCTGGCTGGAGCACACTCCTGCCAACCCCTGCTGCACGTCCCTACTTCGGCGCGGTGGTTTTCTCGCGATCCTGCAATTCCATCTCGATCAGTTCGCGGCGCAGCGTCTTGCCAACGGCGCTCTTGGGCAGTTCGTTGATAAAGCTGAAGCGGCGCGGCACTTCATATGTCGCCAGCCGTTCCTCGCAGAATTTGATCAGTTCTGCCTCGCTGGCGTTCATGCCCGGTTTCAGCACCACCCACGCCTTGAGCGCCTCCTGCCCCTGTTTTTCAGGATGCGGCACGCCCGCGACGGCGGCTTCCAGAATTGCCGGATGCTCTTTCAGGATTTTGTCGATTTCGTTGGGATAAACGTTGAACCCGCCGATCAGCGCCATGTCCTTCTTGCGATCCACAATGTGGAAGTAGCCCTTTTCGTCCATATAGCCGATGTCGCCGCTGAACAGCCAGCGCTTGCCGTATTTCTCGCGGAAGACGTTGGCGGTTTCGGTGGGCATGCCGTGATAGCCCTGCATGATATTCGGTCCTGCCATCGCAATCTCGCCGATTTCGCCCACCGGCATATCGGTTTCGCCATCGTCCAGGCTGACAATACGGCAGTCTACTTCGGGCATGGGCATGCCCACGCTGCCGGTCACATTCTCGCCCACCAGCGGGTTGCCATGACTCGCCGCTGAGGTTTCGCTCATGCCATAGCCTTCGACCAGCTTGCCACCCGTCAGGCGTTCAAATTCCTCTTTGGTTGCCGGGGGCAGCGGTGCCGCGCCGCTGATGCACACGCGCACACTGGTGATGTCCACTTCGCGGTTCTTGACTTTCGGGTGGTTGTTGACCGCGTTGTACATCGCCGGGACGCCGGGGAACAGCGTTACTCTGTAGGTGCTGATCAGGTCCAGAATTTCGCTGGTTTCGCGCGGGTTGGGCACCAGCACAATCGCCGCGCCAATCATCACCGAAGTGTTGATGACCACGACCATACCGTAAGCATGGAAGAACGGGGTCGCGCCGAGCATGATTTCCTCATGTTTGGGGATCGCGCCATCGCTCAGCCAGGCGTCGCACTGCATGGCATTGGCGAGGATATTGCGGTGTGTGGTCATCACCGCTTTGCTGACGCCGGTCGTGCCGCCGGTGTACTGGAAGTGCGCGATGCTGTCCGGGGCGGGGGCGGTGGTGGATTTACGCCCGGCATATTTCGCCAGCACATCGGGCAGCATGTAATCGCCGGGACGCAGCGCTTCCACACGATGCCCATCCTTCTTTTCCTTTGCCAGCGTGAACAGAATCTTTGCCGTCGTGGGCAGATACTCTTTCACGTTGGTGACGATCACATGTTTGATGTCCGTCTGCGCGCGGATTTCGTTGACCAGGTTGTAGAACAGGCTCATGCAGATGACCACCTGCGAACCGCTGTCCTTGAGCTGGTATGCCAGTTTGGGTCCGGGGTGGGTCGGGTTGGCAGCGGCAACCGTCGCGCCGATTTTGAGGATGGCGTAGTAGCTGATGACGAACGCGGCGACATTGGGCAGAATCAGCGACACGCGATCCCCCGGCTTAACCCCCATATCCAGCAGGGCGGCGGCAAGCGCGTTGCTCAGGTCGTCCAGTTCGCGGTAGGTGATGGTGCGCGCGACTCTGCCCAGCACGGGCAAATGCGCGCTGGAAATCAACGCCGGGCGCGTCCCGAATTTGCGCACCGTCTCATTGAGCACATCCACCAGCGTTTTTTCAGGGATTTGCAGTGTTTTGGGCACCAGCGGGGGGTAATTTTTCGTCCAGGGACGGTCCAGATAGATGTTTTCCATGTGAAAGAACTCCAAACAACTTTTTTACGATCTTGTCTTATAAAAGACGATTATGGCAAATTGTACATTTTGGCGCAAGCAGCGCAGGCTGTGTGATTGGTGAGTGTTCCTGCCCCACAGACAGCACGCCCACGCAGGCTGGCGCAGGCAGTGCAGGGCATACCTTTGTGCTATGGCAGCGCTACAGGGGCGATCAGGATTCGCCCCTGCCCCGCGCGCATCCCTGGGGGTTATTCCCCGGCAGAACTCGGCGTTGTGGTTTCCGGCGTGGTGCTCACCGCTGGTGTAGGCACAACGTTAGATGCTGGTGAGCCGTTCAGCTCCAGCGTTACGCCCGTCGCACTCCACTCGCCGCCCTGTGTCCCGTTTAGCATATACGTGCCGCTGCCGCGCAGTCGCACTGTGCCTGTGCCTTCGGCAGACAGGGCGATTTCGCGCCCGCGCAATTCGACAGCAATCCCGCTGCCGCTGATGTATGCGGTGCCGTCGAAGCCGCGATACACAACCACCTGCTGCCCGCGCAGGGTTTGCGTCTCGCGTGTGCCGTTACCCTGCACGTTAATTACAGCATCCCCCGCGCGATCAACAATCCGCAGCACCCCGCTGCCGCTGATTTGCACACTGCCTGAACCTACCAGCGCTGCCCGCCCGCTGCCTTCCGCCGTAACCGTGCCCGTGCCGGTCGCACCGACCTGCGCCAGCGCCGCCGCTGGCAGCAGTGCCAGCAGCCCGACGACCAGTATTGCCAGTAGCTTTTTCATGCGTGTCACTCCTTCAGGATATGCTCGCTGTATGCATTGCTTGCAGCATAAGCGCCATGTGTTAGCGCTGCGTGGCGCGGATGTAAACACCTGCGCTGGTTTGTAAACCCTGCGTAAACGCGCGGTATGGGACAAAAAATGCAAGAGGCTCTTCTTGCCGGCAGCTTCTTCCCGCAGACGCGGATACAGGCAGTGGTGCTGAGCTGTTCAGCCGGCAGCAAGCATACGCGCGGCGCTCAGGCAGCGGTATACGACCAGCGCGGGTGGCGCTTGCCGGGTGGCGCTGCCCTGTGGATAATTGCCGGGGTTAATCACGAAAGCACAGGTGAACATGACCACGCTGAACGCCCAGGCACTTTCCCCCGCCCAGCACGAACAGATTTACCGCCGTAATTTCCTGTTTTTCCTGTCGGACGGCATTCTTTTTACGGTAGCGATGGGCATCATCGGCGCTACCACCGTGATACCGGACTTCGTGCGCCAGCTCACCGACTCCGAAATCCTGATTGGACTTTCCGGCAGCCTGTTCGAGATTGGCTGGACACTGCCGCAGTTGTTCGTCGCCCGTTATGTGATTCGCTTCGCTCGCAAGAAATGGTGGTTTGTGCTGCCCAATATCCCGGCGCGCTTCGTCATGCTCATTTTCGGCGGGGTTGTGGTGCTGCTGGGCAAAGACCAGCCGGGGGCGATTCTGGCGGCATTCCTGATCTGCTACGGCATCGCGGCGGTTGGCGATGGCATTGTGGGCGTGCCCTGGGCGGATCTGGTCGGCACCAGCCTGGACAACCGCTGGCGGGCGCGCATGTTTGGCAGCATGACTGCCAGCGCGGGGTTGATTATGCTGGGCATCTCGCCGCTGATCGGCGTGATTCTCGGTGATACGGGTCCGGGCTTTCCCAACAATTACGCGCTGCTGTTTGCCGCTGCCGGGGTGCTGTTCGCGCTCTCAATAGTGCCGGCAATCTTTATTCGGGAACTGCCGGGTGGCAAGGCAGCAGAGAAGATTCCGCCGCTGCGCGAATTTCTGCCGGAACTGGGGCGTGTGCTGCGCACGGATGCGCCCTTTCGCGCGATAATCATCACGCGGATGCTCACCGGCTTGTTTGCGATGGCGAGTCCATTTTATATCGGCTTTGCCACCGAGCAGTTGAATCTGTCCAGCGGGGTTGCCGTGCCCACACTGCTGGCAATGCAGACGATAGGCAGTGTTGCCGGGGCGCTGGTTTATGCGTGGTTGGGCGCGCGCAACAACCTGCTGTATATCCGGCTGGCGCTGGGCGCGGCGGCGCTGCTGCCCATCAGTGCGCTGCTTGCCACGCTGCTCGGACCGCTGCCGCTGTATCTTGGCTTTCTGGTGTCCGGGATGGCGCTGAGCAACCTGTTTTTCAGCTTTCTTAACTGGGTCGTGACCTATGCCGCGCCTGACCAGCGCCCGATTTATGCCGGGCTGTTCAACACGGTGGCGGCGGTGATTTCGCTGTCCGCGCCGGTCATCGCCGGGACGATTGCGCAGCATGTGGGTTATGAGGCCTTGTTCGCAGTAGCGATTGTGATGGTCTGCGCCGCGCTGTTCGTCACGCTGCGGTTTGTTCCTAACCCGCGTCATGAGGAAGTGCCCGCTGCCGCAAGCGTTTGACGCCGCCATGCCCCGGCACGCTGGCAGGGCAGCGCGCGCTGTGCCGGGGTCATCCGTGCCAATCCTGGTCTGCAATGGACTCAATGCATAAAGATGCCTGAATGCTCAACAATCATAAATAGGCATGGTTGGTCAGGCACCTCGCCCGCAGACAACCGTGCAGCAGACAGCGTCGGGTTCATTCGCAGAGTTGGACAGCATTCCACACATGGCTACACTGGCACAATCGAGACAGCGTGTTAACACTTTTGCCGCCCTGCGGCATAGTAATTTTCGCTTGTATTTCTTCGGTCAGCTCGTCAGCATTTCCGGTACGTGGATGCAGCAGGTGGCGCAGGGCTGGCTGGTGTTCCATTTAACACGCTCCGAATTGTGGCTGGGCATTGTCGCCTGTGCTTCCGGCGCGCCCGCGCTGCTGCTGTCGCCATTCGCCGGTGTGCTGGTGGACCGGTTTCCCCGCCGCGTGATTTTGCTGTGTACACAAACCATACAGATGACGCTGGCGTTCATTCTGGCGCTGCTGGTGTTTACCAATCTGGTGCAGGTGTGGCACATTGTCCTGCTGGCGTTTTTGCTGGGCATCGCCAATTCGGTAGACGCCCCGGCGCGGCAGGCGATCATCAAGGATATGGTTGGCGGCGCGGATATGCCCAGTGGTATCGCCCTGAACGCGATTATGATCAACGGCGCGCGCGTGGTCGGTCCGGCAATCGCGGGCATGCTGCTGGCAACAGTGGGCGCGGCGTGGTGCTTTTTTCTCAACGGCGCTACGTTTCTGGCGGTGCTGTTCTCGCTGGCGATTATGACCGTACCTAACCGCATTCCATCGGTGCGCGGGCTGTCGCCGCTGCGCCAGATGCGCGAAGGCTTGCAGTTCGCCCGCCAGCACGACACGATTCTGCCGCTGCTGCTGCTGGCGACAGTCGCGTCGGTGTTTGTCGCCAACAACATGACCCTGCTGCCTGCCTTTGCTGACACCGTACTGCATTCGCCCGTACAGGCGCTGGCGTTGATGAGCACGGCGCAGGGGATTGGCGCGGTGTGTGCGGCGCTGCTGCTGGGCACACTGGCGGCGTACATCGGGCGGGGGCGGGTGGCGGGGGTTATGCTGCTGGTCATCTCCGGCACCATGATGCTGCTCAGCCGCATGACACTCGTGCCGCTGGCGGTAGCGTTGATGCTGATGTTCGGCTTCTGTCTGGTGTCGTTCTTCGTGAACACCAATACGATGATTCAGACCATTGTACCGGATGAGTTTCGCGGGCGGGTGATGGCGCTGTTCACGGTCACGTTTACCGGCATTATGCCCTTTGGGGCGCTGGCGCTGGGCGTCATCGCGGAGCAGGTCGGCGCGGCAAACGCAATGGCGCTGTATGGTATGATCAATTTTGGGCTGGCGCTGCTGATCCTGACCCGCTGGCGCACGGTGTGGCGCGTGCGGTAGGGCAGGAGAAAGCGAAAAGGCAAAAGAAGAAAGCACAGGGTGCGCTTCGTTTGCCGCTGCATCCGGTGACCGGATATTCTGTAAGAACCACGCTTGCAAGCGGGAACGACAGCCGGGCAAGGGGTTGCCCTACCCGGCGTCTGTGGTCTGCGGGGCGGCACGGTGCCTACTGCGCACGCTCCACACGGTAGAAGTTGTTGTGCGGCGGCTGATCCGCCAACAGCGGTCCAATCTCCGGGATGAGGGCGAGCACATCCACCGCATTGTGGACTTCGGTCACTGCCCAGCCTGCCGGCAGCAAATCCGCGATTTCTTCGGGATCACGCCAGTTCAGTTTGTAGCCAAGCTTGGCGTACAGCGCAGTCAGTTCGGCGGTCATGGTGCGGTTGCCGGTGTTGAAGAACACGGTGGTCACCCCGGCAGTGTCCAGCCGTTCAAACAGAGTCGTGATCGCCTCATCGGGCAGAAAGTGGATCAGACCGGTAGCGATGACGGTGCGCGCCCCGCGCAGCTTGGCGACATCTTCGGCGCTGCTCACATCCACCTTGAGGGCGTTATAGCCCAGCGCTGCGGCGTCGGCAATGACTGCCTCTGATGCGTCCGTGTACAGGGCGACCTGCTGCGGTGTGGGCGACAGCGGCGTGGGCATACCGCCACCGACGAGCGCGACATCCTGCAAGCCCCAGCGTTCAATCGCTGTACGCGCCAGCACATTCTGGCTGGTGAAGCCCGCCCCGGCGGCAGGAATTACGGCATCCACTTTTGCCGCCATCTCTTTGATCACCGGCTCAGGATCAAAATCCCAACCATCAATCAGGTGCGGCGCATGGCTTTGCATCCACTGTTTGAGCAGCCACGCCGAAATGTGATCTGACCGCATATGTGTTGCTCCTCTTTCTGCGAGTGTTCTCTGCGAGTGTTCTCTGCGAATTTTAGTACACCAACAAGGTTAAGTTGACTACTCAGCTACAGCCCTCCCCCCCTCAGTCCCCTGCTCTCCAACGCCGCTTAGCGACTGGGCGAGGGGGCGGGAAAATCCCTGGCGATTGGGCTGCTCCCCGCTCCTGGTGCCGAAGGCAGCGGGTGTCACGCTCAGCTTGTCGGACTGCTAATGGTAACTCTTCGCTTAATGATTCCGGGTTGGTTGCGACGATGATGACGATGATAAAGAAAATCGAAAAAGCGTAAACCCGTGCATACCTCATAGCATAAGCGACGCAGTCTGTGCAGGAAATTACAATTGCGTTTGAAATTAGTATGCAATTTATTACACCGGTGAATCAAAAACAGCCGGAAGGTGCTTTTGTGCTTCCGGCTGTCTGGGCAACTGGTACGGGGATTTACTGCCAGGCGGCAGTGCGCCTGGCGGCATTACTCTGTGGGCTGCGCCTGTTTTTCATAGTGCAGGCTGACCTGTTCGCGCAGGTATGCCACCGCGTCGTCGGTATCGTCAAAAGGTTTCACCGAGCGCACATGCAGCAGTTGCAGTCCTGCCTGCACCATGCGGTTGAGACCCACGATAGCAAAGCAGATCGTGTTGCGATGGCGCACGAGTTTCAGCAGACCGCCATGCCGCAGCACGTTGATGTCAAAGAACATCGCGTCCCGCGCCTGGAGCAGGAACACCATCGGGCGCGCTTCCAATTCTGGCAAACACCCCGCCACAACCAGATCGACATCTTCGACGCTGACCTTGCCACTGTAGTGCGCGCACATAATATGCGGTTCTTCAATCCAATAGGTTTTAGCAGGCATTACACAGTCCTCCGGGTTGCTGCTTCTTAACGAATGCAAACTGATGACAACAAGGCAGTGCTGTCCGGCGCAACAGGTTCAGACACACGCTAACAGGCGACCGGCGCGGTAAGCTGCTGCACGGCATATGCCAGCGCTTCTTCCGGCAGGCTGAACGCGCGTTCGGCAATCACGCGGGTCGGGTTGCTTTCCAGCGCGGGATGCACAAAGGCACACAGCAGTTCCGGCGCGATCTGCGCCCCGGCAAGATTGCGCACCAGCATCAGCACTGCTGCCACCGCTTCCAGCGCAGCAACCGGCTTGAGCATGCGCAGGTCAAAAATGCGGTAAACCGGACTATGGCTGGACATCGCGAGGTCAATGGTCTCCAGATAGGTTTCGGCAATCTGCTCGGCGCTCATCGGCGCGGTCAGCTCGATCAGCAGGACGGGCAGTTCAATGTGTTGTTGAATGATAGCAGACATGTGATAAGCCCTTCTTAAAGGCGTTAGATAACTTAATTGTCGCACAGGGACGGCAGCGAAAAGCACAAAGAACTATGAAAAAGGTACAGGTTTTTGCTGCTTGTCTGTTCGTGCGCGGGATCCGCTGCGGGGCTGCGCTTTAGATTCGCTTGACGGGCACGGGGCAAAGTAACAAAGCTGCGCTAATCACCGTCCTTCAGCCGCACGTCGAACATACTTTGTGAGCGATAGAAACACACATCAAATTCGAGGAAGAAGTTCATCTGTCCAAAGATGACAGGCGCTGTTTCCAGATGCGTCCACGCAAACACCAGCCGTACCGCCTCATGGGAGGTGATTTGTGGGTGTGACGCCATCAGGATCAGTGCTCGTGCATCGACCTGCCCCAAGCTGCCTGTCAACGGAACAACTGTTGTCTGCGCTTCCCAGACAGCACCCAACGCCAACCCGACCCGATACGGCAGCACATTCACTGCCGCTCCGGTATCCAGCAGTCCAACCACCTCTGCTGAATGACTGCCAAGCATCAGCATCAGCGGCAGGCGGGGCATGAGGCTGCCGGGCAAACGATCTGCGAAGGTATAGGGGAACAGCACCATTAGGATTGCGCCTGCTGGTCTGCGGTTTGCAGCACATCCAACAACACTTGAGCGGCGGCTTCATTGCCATAGGGTGTGATGATCTCATAGCTTACGCCGGGAATCAGCCAGGCGTCTTCCTCAGCGGAAAGCGCGCTGACCAGAATCTGCATCGCGCGCAGCTTGTCCGCCCGGTTGAGTTTTTGCAGTTCGGAGACCAACTGTTCAAAGCTCATGTTCACAACTCCTCACCTTCGACCCGAAAGTTATTCCTCAACATCCCTCCTAATTGAGTATAGCAGTGAACAACCATTGTTGTAGTCGTAGTCGTCGCGCCGGGCACTTTCCTGGCGCGCAGCCGTGTGCCGACCACCACCTGCCCCAACTGCCCCAACGCGCACGTCCGTTTAACGCGCGGCTCATGCACGTCTGCTACCCTGTGCGCAGTTTTGTTCGCAGCAGAGTGAGGGCAGCATGCTCATGTGGAAATTTGTGGCGGCGGGGCTGCTGGTGGTCGTCATCGTCCTGCTGGGGGTCAGCCTGCTGGACACCGCCGGGGACGGCGAGGTCAGCGCCAGCGCCGTGCTGACAGACGCGCAGATCGACACCGCCGGGTTCGCCCGCGCCATGGACCCCTATCCATGGCAGTTCCCGCGCGATCACGGCGCGCACAACGCCTTCCAGACCGAATGGTGGTACTACACCGGCAACCTGTCCACCGAGGACGGGCGGCGCTTCGGCTTCCAGTTCACCATCTTCCGCCGCGCTATCCTGCCGCCGGATCAGGCAGACGCCTACGCCAGCAGCAGCGAATGGCGCACCAACCAGATTTATCTGGTGCATTTCACCGTCAGCGACATCGCGGGCGAACGCTTTTACCATGCCGAGCGCTACGGCAGGGGCAGCGCCGGTCTCGCCGGTTCGCTGCCGGATGACCGCACGCCCGATGCACCGTTCCGCGTATGGGTTGAAGATTTCGAGGTGCGCGGGCTGAACGCGGACGCCACACAGCAGCAGATCAGCGCTGCCGCCGAACTGGACGGCGTGCCCTTTGCCGTTGCGCTGACGCTGGAACAGGTCAAGCCGCCCGCCTTGCAGGGGGAAAACGGCTTGAGTCCCAAAAGCGCCGAGCCGGGCAATGCCAGCTACTACTACTCGCTCTCGCGGCTGGTCACGGGCGGCACGCTCACCATTGGCGCTGAGACGTTCACCGTCAGCGGCACGACGTGGATGGATCACGAGTTCAGCACCAGCGCACTGGCGGCAAATGCGCAGGGCTGGGACTGGTTCGGGCTGATTTTCGACGATGGGCGCGAACTGATGGTCGGGCAGATTCGTCTGACCGACGGTGACAAGGAACCGGCATTCGGCGGGCTGCTGGTGAACGCCGACGGCAGCACGCAGTATCTGCCATCCGACGCCATCCGTATCACGCCCACTGCCACCTGGCAGAGTCCGCACACGGGCGCCGTCTACCCTGCCGGATGGGAGATGACGATCACCCCGCCGCAGGGCGCGGCGCTGCGGCTGGTCGTCACGCCGCTGCTGGCAGACCAGGAATTGCAGGCGAACGTGACCTACTGGGAAGGCGCGGTGCAGGTCAGCGGTGACGTCACCGGCTACGGCTACGCCGAACTGACCGGCTATGTCGAGCAGATGGCGGGGCGGTTCTAACCGTGCGGGCGCGTATGCCTCACTGCCCGACCACCAGCGTTTCCAACGGCAGCCACCCGCCGGCGTGTGTGCCATCTGGCAGCCAGACCGACAAACCCTCGCTGCCGGGCATCGCGTAGACCCCCAGCGCCAGCCGGTATTCGCCCGCTGGCAGCGTACACGGCACGGTCAGTGAGCGGCTGTCGAACAGCGGCATGGTCGGCTGCCAGTTCTGCGGCACGCGCAGCAGCGCATAAGCCGAATGCGCCAGTGGCGTCCCCGCCGCATCGAGCAGCACCAGCGACACGCCGCGTGTCCCCGCCACAGGCACGGCACTCTGCCACCATGTTTCCACAGTCAGCACATCACAGGCACGCACCGGGGTCTCCGCGTGCAGCCGCGACCACGCCGTCAGTGCCAGCCCGTCTGCGCGGTTCCGACCGAAAAAGACAATCGGCTGGGCATTCGGCGGCGGCAAGACGATCTCGTAAGCCACACCGTCGGCAAACGTCGCCTGTAAACGCAGGGACAGCCCGGCGAACAGCGCCTCTTCCTGCGGGTAATAATTGCGATCCCGGTAGCGGTCAAACAACACAAGCACACCGCCTGACACATCCAGCCGCGTCGCAATCTGCGCGAGTTCCTGCGCATAATCTGCATTGGGGCGCAGTGACGTGGGCGAAAACAGGCGCGGCAGGGCATAGGTCAGCCTGCCGGTGTAGTAATAAATCCAGTCCGGCGCATTGGAGTAAACCGTTGTTTCCGGCGGCAGTGCCCGCACATAGCCGAGCGTGCCGGACTGCGCCCAGTAATCCCGCACACTCTGCCAATCGCGCAGGAACTGCTGCTGTACGTCAGGCAGGTTGGTCGCGTAGGGCTGCACATACAATGCCAGCAGCAGCCCCGGCAGCAGCACGCTCAGCCACGCCGGGCGGCGGGTGCGCAGGGCAACACGCAGGACACCCTGCGCCAGCAGCGTTCCGGCGATGACCAGCGGCACGTAGGCAGGTGACAGAATGCGCTGGTCGAGATAGATGAAGTTGTCGATAAATGTGATGGACGCCAGCAGAAACAGGCAGTAGACGCCGCTGAAGAGCAGATAAACCCACGCCGCCGCCGGAAGCTGGCGCAGCACTGCCCACACTGCCGCCCGCAGCCGAGCGAAGCTGTGCGCCGCGCTGCCCATGCCAAACACATAAACCAGCAGCAGCAGCAGAAAGACGGGCAGCAGCAGCCCATCCGGCAGCCACAACCAGTAGGCAATGCCGCGCACCAGCGCGTACAGATCATTGAGGGTGAACGGGTTGAACGCCAAATCGCGGTTGACCGGGCTGCCCGCGCCCTGCCCGTTGAGCAGCAGCCAGACGACCAGCGGCAGCAGACTCAGCACCACCAACAGCACGACAGCCCGCAGCCGCCGGGCGACCGGCTGGCGGTGTACCAGCAGCACCAGCACGCCCGTGCCCACCAGCGCCGCGCCCGCAAAGCGCGTCAGGGTCGCCAGCGCCAGCGCGACGCCTGCCAGCAGCAGCCAGCGCTGCTGATCGGTCTCGTAATAGCGCAGCAGCGCATGCAGCCCCAGCAGCCCCAGCAGGATATACAACGGCTCGGTGAGGAGACTCCAGTAAATCTCGCTGATGACCACGCCGGAAAGTGTCAGCAGCGCTGCGAAGACCGCCGTATAGAGCGAACCGCCGCTGTAGCGCAGCACTGCCGCGCCAACCAGCAGCAGGGTCAGCGCAAAGACCAGGCTGTTCAACCCCAGCACAACACTTGCGGGATCAACCCCCAGCATGCCGCCCACCAGCGCCAGCAGCGCCGGGTACAGCGGGGGGAAGTTGGTCAGCGGTGTGGGGTCTGGCGCGCCGTAGGGAATAGTCAAGCCCGCACCAGCGTTCAGGCTGCGCGCGGCGGCGATAAACACAATCGAGTCGGAGGTTGGACGAACGCTGCCCTGATCCGCAACCGCGAATACCGTCAGCGCACCCGCAGCGGCAATCAGCAGCAGCAGCACAACGGCAAGCGGGCGGTTATGCAGCGGTGTCACCGCGTGCTGTCTGAGCGCCTTCATCAGCGATTCCTCACAGTGACCGGATACGATATTGATCCGCCTGCGCAGGCTGCGACACTTGTGAAAGCAGGCACTAACTGTATTGTGGCAGCAAACCGGAAAACCGCAAGTTGGATCTATGCGGGCACGCGGCAACTGGAGCAGGCGATAAGGCGTCTTCTAATGGATAAATCAAAATGAATGCTTCTCAGATGTGGTCTGAACATTCGTGATTGCCCCCGTAGGGGCGCTCCCGTAGGGACGGGTCTGAGACCCGCCCAAACGCAACGCGGCAGGATTTTCGGACAGCCGCTGATCGTGATGAACAATGGGATTAATCCCCTTTGTTGGCAACCTGATTGATTCTTCCATAAGTATCTATCCGTAAACCCAGACAAGGGCTGCTGTGCTTTAAGAAAATATCTGGATAACGGCAGAGCGGACATGCCGGGCAGACTGCGTTTGAACCACGTCTCTACGGGTAGGGACACTCAACGGAGTGTCCGCCAACCAGGGCTGCCTGAATATTTTGTCAACCTGCATTAATCCATTGCGCAGGAAGACTGGTTTATGGCTAGTACAGCGACAAGCTGAGCATGGCACCCGCTGCCTTTGGCTAGCCCTCACCCCCAACCCCGCTCCCGACCGTACCTTCGGCACCAGGAGCGGGGCGCAACCCAATTGCCGGGGATTTTCCCTCCCCCTCACCCAGCCGCGAAGCGGCGTTCGGGAGCGGGGGATTGAGGGGGTGAAGGCTGGATCTGAGCAGTCAACTTAACCTTGTTAGTTTGCTAGTCCAGGTTCAGACGGGACAGCACGAATGTACAGGCGAAGCATGCTTCGCCACTACTACGAGAAAGGCACTCAATCGCATAGGTCTGCTTTTACGCTAAGTACAACCAAATTGAAAATGTCGGATGTAGGGGCAGGTCTGAGACCTGCCGCTACGGAAAATAATCCCGCGAGATTTCTGTGGTTGTACTTAGGTTCTAAGCCTGTTGTCCATCAGGGTTGCGCGGGCGGCACAGGCGCATCCGGGCAGACTTGGCTTCACACTATTGTGGACAGCAGCACACTTTATAGGTACACTTGAGAAAAATATCACGAACGGCATAACGCATCTGTCGCCGTCTTCAGGCATTCGGCGGCGATCTGCGCTGTGCCTCTCCAGGAAGGACGGCACAACGATGATCCACGTACGAACTCGCAGAATCGTTCCGGTTCTACTCGTTTGTATGCTTGCTGTACTGGCAGTCTTTTCACTGCTGACTGAGGCTCAGGACGCGGGCAGCAGCCCGATCATTGAGTTCACCGCTTACCCCCAGAACCCTGTTTTTACACGCGAGACTGACGCAGAGTGGGGCGGCGAATGCGGGACGATCTTCGCGCCACATGTGATCCGGCATAATGACCTGATTTACCTGTTCTATTCTGGTTCCTGCCAGCGTTCCGGTAAACCTGCCGCCGTGGGTTTTGCCACCTCACCGGATGGCATCAACTGGACCCGCTATGCGCAGAATCCGATTCTGGAACCGGACGGCGAGGGTTACGACGCGATGTGCGTCTCCAGCGGCGTACCGCTGGTGGAAGACGATCAGTGGGTGCTCTATTATGCTGCAAACTCGACCCCCTGCTCCGGTCCAGGGCAGCATATCGGGCGGGCGGTAGCGGACGACCCGGCTGGACCATGGGAGCGCGAGAGTACCCCGGTATTGGAAGCGGGCACAACCGGCGATTGGGACGAAGGCTTTATCATGCCGCATGCCGTGATCCACACCGATGCCGGCTATGTGATGTACTTCTCTGCCGGGCAGGACTATCTTGTGCCGCTGCCGCGCCTGATTGGGATGGCGACCTCGCCGGACGGCATTCACTGGACAAAATACGACGACCCGGCGACGACGGAAGCGCCCTATGCCAACAGCGACCCGATTCTGGAACTCAACCCGGATGGCACGGAGCAGGCTTTTGCTGCATGGGCGGTAGCAGTACTGTACGGCGAAAACGGCTGGGAGATGATGTTCAGCGACACCTGCCCCGACGCCGTAGCCACTGGCTGCCCCAGCTTCATCGGGTATGCGACCAGTGAAGACGGGCTGCACTGGCGCGCCTACCGCACACGCGAGTCTGTCGTCCTCACGCGGCAGCAGGTCAACCAGGAATGGGCAAGCTACTGTGTCTGCCATCCGACATTTATCCACAGCGGGGCGGAGTACCTGCTCTTCTTCTCCGGCTGTACGGGAGAATTTAACGACTGCCAGATCGGGCTGGCAACCGGCAGCATCACCTGGCAGCCAGCAGCGCCCTGACGGCTGCGCGGGGTCGCCGGGCTGTGAAGTGCCGGAAATCCCGCTGCTGGTGTCAGGGGGCGGTTCATGCGGCTGAATATTGCCCAAAGAGCCTGAGTGGTGATTCCGCTAGTAGTCCAACAAGATGAGCATGACACCCGATGCCCTTGTCTAGCCCTCACCCCCAACCCCGCTCCCGACCGTGCCTTCGGCACCAGGAGCGGGGAGCAACCCAATT
>DAOTWP010000128.1:0-6333 GCA_034435675.1 Anaerolineae bacterium | reverse complement strand
GACGCCACGCACCTGCTCATCCTGGATGCAGTGGATGCCGGAAAGCCTGCGGGCAGCATTGTCGAACTGCACGGCGCACAGATTCCCCTCTTTGGCGGCGCGAAACTCTCCGAACATCAACTGACCTTTCAGGAGGTGCTGGGGCTGGCGCTGCTGCGGCGCACTCTGCCGGAGCATCTGGCACTGCTGGGCGTGCAGCCGCAGAGTCTGGCGATTGGCGTGGGGCTGAGTCCGGTGGTACAGGATGTGCTGCCGGCGTTGTGCGCGCGCGCCGAAGCGCTGCTGGCAGCGTGGCAGGCATTGCCCGCTGGTGGCTGGTGATACCTGCAGGGGTTTCCTGTGACGTATGTCAACAGACAGACTCCGCTGTCAGCGTTACAATTTTAGTTAATTTTGACCGGTTTTAACTTTGAGGACGATCATGGATCTCTATAATCTCGGTACGGTGCCGTGGCTTGATAGTCAGCTCCTGTACCATGCGCTGGCGTATCTGGGGCGTGAAGGGCTGTTCCTGCTCCAGCCGGGCGAACCTTATGTTTGCCTGGGTTTCCACCAGACCGCCGCGCAGGAAGTCGAAGCCGAATACCTCAAACAGCACAATATCCCGTTGTTCCGCCGTGAAGTGGGCGGCGGCGCGGTTTATCTGGATCGTGGGCAGTTGTTTTACCAGTTAATCCTCCGCGCGGATCGCCCGGATGTCCCGGCGTCGAAAGATGCGTTCTACCGCAAATTCCTCGCTCCCGTCGTCGAGACGTTCAAGGATTTTGGCGTTGACGCCGTTTTTAAGCCTGTGAATGACATCATTGTGGATCACCGCAAAATCTCCGGCAACGGGGCGGCGGAAATCAACGGCATGATGATCCTGGTCGGCAATTTCCTGATGGACTTCAACTACGAGATGATGGCGCAGAGTCTGCGCGTGCCAGATGAGAAGTTCCGCGACAAGGTGAAGAAGTCGCTGTCCGACGCGCTGACCACACTCAACCGCGAACTCGGTGACGCCGCGCCCAGCCTGGAGCAGTTGTCGGCGCGGTTGGTGGAGCGCTACGAGCCGCTGCTGGGCGAGTTCACCCCGCGCGAAGTCGATAGCGAACTGCGCGCCGAAGCAGAACGCCTGTGGCGCGAACAGTTCAGCGATCCCGGCTGGCTGACCGCCAATGACCGCCGCAAGACTGACCCGCGCTCGGTGCGCATTGCCGAAGGCGTGCGCGTGATTGAACGCGCCTATAAATCGCCCGGCGGCTTGATTCGCGCGACAGCGATTGAGCGCGATGGACGATTGACGAACGTGCACCTTTCGGGTGACTTTTTTGTGTTCCCGGCGTCTAGCCTGCCCAATCTGGAAGCCGCGCTGGAAGGCGTCGCAGCCGACTCTGCCGCTGTAGAGGCGGAGCTGACGCGCTTCTTCGAGAATCAGCAGATTGAACTGCCGGGAGTAACGCCCACCGATATTGCGGTGGCACTGTTGCAATAACGAGAGTTAACGAGCGCAGCCATGCTGGACATCCACGCCCTGCAGGTGTTTTATGAAGCGTCCAAGACGGGCAGTTTTACGGCTGCCGCGCGCGCGCTGAATATGACCCAGCCTGCCGTCAGCATGCAGATCAAAACGCTGGAAGACTATTTACAGGTTCAGCTTTTTGAACGGCAGGGGCGTTCGATTCAACTTTCCAAAGCCGGGCAGGCGCTGGTGCCGCTCGCCCGACAGATCATTGAACTGACGATCAAAACCGAAAAAACACTGCGCGGGGCGAACGGCTTAGTCATGGGCAACCTGACCATCGGCACCAGTGTGCCGTCGGCGAACCGTGTGCTGGTGCATTTGCTGTCCCGCTTTCAAAAGCTCTACCCGAATGTGCGGGTTGCGCTGCCGCTGGTCAGCCGCGAAGAACTGCTGGACAAGCTGATCAGTGGGATTTACGACTTCGGGGTGCTGAACGTGGTCAACCGCTGCGAACAGGTTGCCTGCATGCCGTTCTTCGATGACCGGATCGTGCTGGTCGCGCCGACAATGGCGTCGTTCACGCTCGAACGAGAAATCGAACCGGCGGAACTGCTCAACCAGCAGTTTGTCTGTCAGGATCATCACTCCGCCTGTCGTTATGCGGTAGGCGATGCGCTCAAGGTCTATGGTATTGATGTGAACGATTTTGACATTCGCCTGGAAATCGGCAGTCACAGCGCCATCAT
The DNA here is from genome assembly GCA_034435675.1 of Anaerolineae bacterium. Taxonomy (GTDB): domain Bacteria; phylum Chloroflexota; class Anaerolineae; order Aggregatilineales; family Phototrophicaceae; genus DAOTWP01. The sequence continues at coordinate 4,143 of DAOTWP010000128.1, read as the reverse complement.
TGCCGCCGTTGAACACGGGGTAGGCATGTCCTTTATTTCGCTGCTGGAAGCGGCGCCCGCGCTGGCACAGGGACAGTTGCGCATTGTGGATGTTCGCGGTGTGCGCTTGAGCACTCACGTTCACCTTGCCGTTTCCAGCACACTCAGTTCGACGCCAGTGGGGGTGAAATTTCAGGCATTCATGGAACATCCACAGACCATTGCTTATATCCGCCTGCTCACCCAGGGCGCGGCACTCGACTTACACCATGCATGAGCTTCCGGTTACCCAAAGCATTCTGGAAATCGCGCTGCGCTATGGCAGCCAGAATGGCGCAAAACGCATCAGTCACCTGTATCTGGTGATTGGCGATTTATCGTCGATCATTGACGATTCGGTGCAGTTTTACTGGGACATCATCAGTCGGGGGACGATTGCCGAGGGCGCGGTGCTGCACTTTGAACGCATCCCAACGCGCATGGTCTGTTTTGAGTGCGGGCACAGCTACCTGCCGGAACGCGGCACGCTTGCCTGCCCGCAGTGCAGCAGCACCCGTGTGCAGGTGGCAGCGGGCGATGAATTCCGGCTGGACGCGCTGGATATTGAGATGGATGACGGCTGAGCGCTGAAGCCGGTTTGAAAACGCTGGCTGCTCCCGCAGGGGCAAAACATCCTGCACCCCTTGCGTGACCTGTAAGATAATCAACCACACTGGAAAGGAAGCTGTACGATGTGTCTGGCGATACCGGGAAAAATTACTGAGATTTATGAACTTGCCGGGCTGCCGATGGGCAAAGTGGATTTTGGCGGCATTGTCAAGGAAGTCTGCCTTGCCTATCTCGAAGACCCGCAGATTGGCGATTACACGATGATTCACGTCGGCTTTGCCATCAGCAAAGTGGACGAGGAAGAAGCCTTCCAGACGCTGGCACTGCTGCGCCAGATGGGCGAACTGGATGCCGAACTAGGGCTGGATGTGATCGAACCACTGGAAGCCGGTTCCGGCAGGAGTACCAATACACCGGGGAATGAAAAAGATCGATGAACAAGGGGCTTACTCCCTTTGTCCACCGGGCAATTAACCTTGTTAAAGCATGCATGATACACAGTTCAATGGACGAGAGCTTATGAAGACAATCCAGGTATCAGTTGTTGAAGAAATCCTCTCCGCCAACGACCAGCTTGCCAACCAGAACCGGCGTCTGCTGGATAACGCGGGGGTGTTCGCGGTCAACATCATGTCCTCGCCCGGCGCGGGCAAAACCAGCACGATCGTCGCCACCCAGAATCTGCTCAAGGATCGTTTGCGGCTGGGCATGGTCGATGGCGATATTGCCACCACAATTGACGCGGACCGCGCTGCCGCCGCCGGGATGCAGGCGATCCAGATCAACACCGGGGGGACGTGCCACCTCGACGCGGTCATGCTGTCCACCGCGCTTAACGAAATGAAGCTCGATCAGGTTGATCTGATCATTGTAGAGAACGTGGGCAATCTCATCTGCCCGTCCAGCTTCAAACTCGGCACGCATCGCAGCGTGTTGATTGCCAGCATCCCCGAAGGCGACGACAAGCCCTACAAATACCCGCCAATGTACCGGGGTGTGGATGCCGTCATCATCAACAAGATTGATCTGCTGCCTTACGTCAAATTCGATATGGACTACTTCATCGCCGGCGTGGAAATGCTCAACCCTGGTGTGAAGACCTTCCCGATTTCCTGTGTCACCGGCGAAGGCATCAGCGCGTGGACGGACTGGCTCTATGAACAGGTCAGCCAGAACCGCCCGTGAAGCCTCGTCATGCAGCACAGACAAGGGACAGGCGGTGGGGGGGGGAGATGAAATCTTATGAAACATCTGGATGAATACCGCGATGCCGACATCACCCGGCGCTTGCTCGCCGAACTTGCCAGCATCGTCACCCGCCGCTGGCACATCATGGAAGTCTGCGGCGGGCAAACCCACTCGATTCTCAAGAGTGGGCTGGATCAACTGCTGCCACCGGAAATTGAGCTGATTCACGGACCGGGCTGCCCGGTGTGTGTCACACCGCTGGAACTGGTGGACAAAGCCGTCAAGATCGCCGGGATGCCCAACGTGATTTTCACGTCCTATGGCGATATGCTGCGCGTCCCCGGTTCAGAGAAAGACCTGTTCAGCGTGAAAGCCGCTGGCGGCGATGTGCGCATGGTCTATTCCCCACTGGATGCGCTCAAGCTGGCGCAGGCGAACCCGGATAAAGAAGTGGTCTTCTTCGCTGTGGGGTTCGAAACGACTGCCCCGGCAAACGCGATGTCGGTATTCCAGGCGAAAACGCTGGGCGTGAACAACTACTCGGTGCTGGTCTCGCATGTCACCGTGCCGCCGGTCATCGCCGCGCTGCTGGAAAGCGCAGATGTGCGTGTGGACGGCTTCCTTGCGCCGGGGCATGTCAACGCGGTGATGGGCTACTGGGAATACGAACTGCTCACCGCGAAATACCGCGTGCCGATGGTCGTGACCGGGTTCGAGCCGGTTGACCTGGCAAAGGGCATCCTCATGACGGTCAAGCAGCTTGAGACAGGGCGCGGCGAGGTCGAAAACGCCTATTCGCGCACGGTCACCCGCGAGGGCAACGTGCCGGGGCAAAAGCTCGTCAACGAGGTTTTTGAATTATGCGACCGTAAATGGCGCGGCATTGGCATGATCCCGCTGAGCGGCTACTGCCTGCGCCAGGCGTATCAGGCGTATGATGCTGAACGGCGCTTCCCCGCGGTGCGCACCATCGTTACCGAGGAGTCGCCGCTGTGTATCAGCGGGCAGATTCTGCAAGGACTGAAGAAACCGCACGAATGCCCGGCATTTGGCAAAGAGTGTTCGCCACAGTCCCCGCTGGGCGCGACGATGGTTTCGTCAGAGGGCGCGTGCGCTGCCTACTACCGTTACGGGCGTTTTCAGGCGGCGCTGTCTGAGGAGCAGCAGTCATGAGCGACGAACCTCTCAACCTGTCCGGCTGGGTCTGCCCGGCGCCGCTGCGCAGCTATCCCACCGTCGTGATGGGGCATGGCAGCGGCGGCAAGATGATGGCAGAACTGATCAAGCATTTGTTCGCCCCGCTGCTGCAAAACGAGCTGCTCAACCAGTTTGGCGATTCCACCGTGTTCAGCCTGAATGGTGGGGGTCCACGGCTGGCGGTGAGCACCGACTCGTTTGTCGTCAGCCCGCTGTTTTTCCCCGGCGGCACTATCGGTGAACTGGCGGTCAACGGCACAGTGAACGATGTCGCCATGAGCGGCGCAACCCCGCTGTACCTGAGCGCCGGGTTTATTCTGGAAGAAGGACTGCCGCTGGATGATCTGGGGCGCGTGATGACGGCGTTTGGGGCAGCGGCGGCGGCGGCAAATGTCAAAGTGATCGCGGCGGATACCAAAGTCGTCAATCGCGGGCACGGCGACGGGCTGTATATCAACACGACCGGCATCGGCGTGATTCCCGAAGGCGTGCACATCGCCGCCGACCAGGCGCGCCCCGGTGACGCGGTGCTGGTCAGCGGCACGATGGGCGATCATGGCATCACGATTATGTCCGTGCGCGAAGGGCTGGGCTTCGAGTCGGAAATCAGCAGCGACAGCGCCCCGCTGCATGGGCTGGTGGCGGCGATGCTGGCGGTCACCAAAGAGCTTCACGTGCTGCGCGATGCCACACGCGGCGGGCTTTCTGCTGTTCTGAACGAACTGGCAGACGCTTCCGCTGTGGGCATTGAGTTCGAGGAACAGCGTGTGCCGGTGAACCCGGCGGTGCAGGCGGCGTGCGAAATGCTGGGCTTAGACCCGTTCTACGTGGCAAACGAGGGCAAGCTGGTCGCCATCCTCCCGGCGGAGCATGCGGAAGCTGTGCTGGCGGCAATGCAGGCACACCCGCTGGGGCGCAGCGCGGCGATTATCGGCAGGGTGGTCGAAGCGCACCCGCGCATTGTGCTGGCGCGCACGGGCATCGGCGGTACCCGCGTGGTAGACCTGCCTGCGGGCGAACTGCTGCCGCGCATCTGCTGAGCATTCACCGTAATATGCCCCCTAGTAGTCCAACAAGATGAGCATGACACCCGATGCCCTTGTCTAGCCCTCACCCCCAACCCCGCTCCCGACCGTGCCTTCGGCACCAGGAGCGGGGAGCAACCCAATT
>DAOTWP010000127.1:0-26752 GCA_034435675.1 Anaerolineae bacterium | reverse complement strand
CATGTGCCACGCGCTGCCCGGCGAAAGAGTTACGCGCGTATTCGGCGTCAGTATGCATCGGATTGTAGTCGCCTGTGAGCGCGGCAAACTGCACGATGTCCGCCTCTGTGACCGTGCGCCCGCGTGTGACCAGCTTCCTGCCGATCTCAAAATCTTCATAATAAAGCCCCACAGGACCTTCGTCAGTGTAATTCATAAGCCTCCGCTGCTCCTTGTCTGAATGCATGGGCGGCTGCCGGGGCAGGTATGCGCCATCCGCCGGCAGCACGAACGCTATCAAATTACCGCCATTTGCCCGGTTCGACAATGCCTATGGCGTCAGGCGCATCTGGTCACGCGGAAACAGAGTCGTTTCGCGGATATTCGCCGCACCAGCCAGCCTGCCAACCCAACGCTCAAGTCCAATGGCAAAACCTCCGTGCGGTGGCATCCCATAGCGGAACGCCTCAAGGTACCCGGCAAACGCTTCCTGCGACATGCCGCGTGCGTCAAGCGCTGCCAGATACGCGCCGTAATCGTGCAACCGCTGGCCACCCGTGACCAGTTCCAGCCCACGAAACAGCAGGTCAAAGCTGTTGGAATACTGCGGGCGCTGCGGATTCGGGTGCGTGTAGAACGGACGCTTGACCATCGGATAGCCTTCGATAAACAGAAAATCACTGCCATGCTGCCGCAGTGCCCACTCCCCCAACCAGCGTTCATGCGCAGGGGCAAGGTCGGGTTCGGCGCGGGCGTCTTCGCCCGTCTCGCGATAGATCAGGTCGAGCGCGTCGGCAAAATGCAGCACCGGAACCTGCTCAGGAAGCTGCGGCAGTCTCAGGTTGAGCAGCGCCAGGGCGTCAGATGCCCGCGCCTGAATTTCCGCCAGCATGCCGCGCAGCACATGGATGAGCAGGCGCATCACATCATGATGATCCTCAATGAAACCAAATTCTGCGTCCAGCGACACGTACTCGTTCAGATGCCGCGGGGTGTCGTGCGGTTCGGCGCGAAAGACCGGACCTACCTCGAACACCCGCTCAAACACGCCAACCATGATTTGCTTGTAGAACTGCGGACTCTGTGCCAGGTATGCCCGTTTGCCGAAGTAGTCAATGGCAAACACGTTCGCGCCGCTTTCGGTGGCTTCCGCGACAATCTTCGGCGTCTGGATTTCGGTGAATCCTTCACCACGCAGCGCTGCGCGAAACCCCGCCAGCGAAGCGGACGACAGCGCGAACAGCGCCCGCCGTGGCGGATGGCGCAGCGACAGTGCCGCATGATCCAGCAGCGTGGGCAGTTGTGCCTTGAGCTGCGGGCGAAACAGGTCAAACGGGGGCGGTTCGGCAGGGGATGCCAGCACCGCAATTGCCGGATTGTGCAGTTCCACGCCGGCGGGAGCCTGCGCTTCGGCAACTGCGGTAGCTTCGATGCGCAGCACGGTTTCGTGATGGAGGGCTGCCACCTGCCGCCGTAGTTCGGGCGACTCGACGACAATCTGCGCCAGTCCTGTGCGGTCTCGCAGAATGAGAAAGCTCACGCTGCTGAGCGTTCGCAGACGGTGCAGCCAACCGGCAAGCACAACACGTTCACCAATATGCTGTCCTACTTCCGAGGTATAGATACGCTGCATGGGACACCTTTCCTGTAGAATCAATACCCCCCACCGTCTACGGACGATGGGGGGACTCGTGGTGCCACCGCAGTTCGCCAGGACAACGACCAACACGCGCCCAGCCTCAGTAGCCAGATAACGGCGGCGAACCGGCAGGGCTTACTGGGCGCAGTCATCTACGCCGTTCTTCCGCTACACTCAGGAGGGTCTTCACGCAAGACCGCACGCTGCCTCGCACCTTCCGGCAGCTCTCTGAAGTACAAACCGTGCGTTACTTCTCTCCGTCAACGCTTTAATTTGATTATAGTGGAAGTGCAGTTGTGGTCAAGAGAGGTCAAAACAACAACGGCGCCCCCCGTCGTCCTGCTTATGGGGAGCGCCTTCTGCAAAATGGGTCCGTTAGCAGCAAAGCGGATGAGCGTTACTTTGCTTCTTCCTCAGCACGCATTTTCGCCTTGTCCAGCTCGCCAATCACGTTATCAATGATCGAATTGAACAGGGTACGATAGCCTTCCACCGCTTCCTTGACCGCCTGTTCGGTGTGGGTTTTGAAAGCATCCGGGATCAACCCTTCGAGCGCCTTGCCCGCTTCTTTCACTGCGGAAATCTGATGGTCAAGGAACTGACGGAGCGCCGACTTCGGCTCTTCTTCTTCATCCAGCGGTGTCGCCATAACAGGCTCTTCAGCTTTAGACACTTTTTTCCTCCGGGATTTGACTTCTTCGCCTTCAATTGTAGTCATCGAGGTATACACCTTTCATATAATGCAAAACTGTAATTGCTTTGCATTCACTAAAACAGGAATTTGCGTCTCCTGCCAGTGTCAAAAAGCCTGAAAACTCGTGAAAATTATCACGAGATACTCTGTGCACAGCGCACCAGTTCCTGCGCCGACTGGGTGAAGGGCATCAGCGCCAGCAATGACCCCTTCGACAGGCGCAGTTTGCGACGCACCAACATTGCCAGAGGTGCAACCTCACCATGCAGCACCTTCATCCAGCTAGCGTAATCGCCTTCAATTACAAACGCAGCTTCCTGCAACGCCGCCACAGCGGGCAGACTGCGCGCACTGCGGCAGCGGCCCTTGTGCAAATCCATCAGGACAGCAGCGGGCGCAGGGAAACCATGCGCGGCATCCGCCTGCATAATAAACGCCAGCGAACCCGCTTCCCATTTCGTCGAGGCGTTGCGATAAGCGCTGCTGTTGTTGATCGCATCCTTAAAGAGACGCGCCCACTCTTCCGAAAACAGTCGGGGTTTTTCCACCGGTTGTGCCACCGTCGCAGGCTTCGCCTCAGCAGCGGGGGCATCCGCAATCGCCGTAGCCTGCTCAGCCGTCTGAACGACGACGCCAACTGCCGTCCCATTGGTGTGTTCCTGAATCTTCAACGAACGCGCTTCCGGCGAAATCGCAGGGACTTCTTCCGGAGCGGCATTCGGTGCGGGGGTCTCCGGCGCAGGCGCTGCCGCAGTCACGGGCACTGGCTCTTTTACCGGTTCTTTGTCGAATGACTCTACCTTTGCCGCCTGGCGCAGCGCCGCGTAAGAGGTCTTAAGATATTCCGCGATTTCCTGCACATCCGGCACAATGCCGGCATCCGCAACGAGCGTCATCGAAATGCGCTGGTTATAGCTGGTGACAACACATGCCAGCCCCATAGACGGATTCAACGGGAAGAAACCACGCGAAGAGACCAGGCGGTGTCCCATTAAATAAACCGGGATGGGCGGTCCGGCGACATTAGTACACCATGTATGTGCCAACAGCGCGAAGGCTTTGGGCGCAATGCCCCAGATCAGCGGTTGGAACACAGGCAGCGCCAGCGATGGCAGCGTCAGCAGAATATCGAGGCTAACCGATAGCGACGAGTCCTTCATCACACGTGTGTAGCGCGTGGTGGCTTTCAGCCTTTCCAGCGGCGAGTCCACTTCAAAGGGAATGTCCACCGGCAGCACCGATATGCGGTTGCCATATTCGCCTTTTTCCTCTTCTTCGCGCACATTCACCGGAATGAGCACGCGCACAAAGTCCTGATTGGTATCGCCGTAGAGGCTGTGATACTTTTGCAGCGCACTCGCCAGCACAGTGAGCATGACATCGTTGATCGACGCGCCCACCTTCGCCCGGATCGCGCGGACCTCATCGAGCGAGAATTCCGCCCATGCAAGCGTGATTTTGCCCGTATTCTTGCCGTTAATCGCTAACCGCTTGATCGGGCGCACATTGTCGCTAAGGATATTGGCAACGCCCTCGAAAGTCTTGCGGCGTTTTTCACGGTCAGACAGCACCGCGCCAAGGTTGAGCAGATCCGTACCCAGTTTCTTGAAAATATCAACTTTATACGGAAGATCCTGCTGAACACCCTCGGCAATCAAACCCAGTTTGGAAGGCAGCGGCGGCGGGTCGTACAGCGGCTTTTCGGGCAGTGGGCTGACTTCGGGATTGATGTCCAGCAGCAGCAGGAACAGTTCAACGGCGGCAAGACCGTCTACCATGCAGTGATGCACCTTGAAGAACACGCCGGTGCGGTTGCCCTGCAAGCCCTCAATAAAGTGAATCTCCCACAGCGGTTTGGAGCGATCCAGCATGCCAGACACCAGATGCCCCGCCAGATTACGCAGCTGTTCGTCATTCCCTGGCTCATCCAGCCTGACCCGGAAAATATGGTTGCCAATGAAGAAATCCGGGTCGAACATCCAGGTGGGCTGCCCCAGGTTCAACGCAGGCTGCACCACACGCTGGGAGTACGCCGGCGCTCGATGAATACGCGCATCAACAAGTTTGACAAATTCATCAAAATCTATTTGCCCTTCAAAGATCGTGAGCGCGCCGATATTCATGGGCGTTTCCGGCGTATCAACGTAATAGAACGCTGAGTCTACCGGACCTAAGATACGTTTCTTATATTCTTGCACCATCGCCGAGTCCCCCCTCTATTTTCCACGGTGTGGTTATTTCCACAGTGTGGCGGCCTGCCGCACAGGCTCATTATGCATATTCACGTTCGAGCGCCTTCAGCGCTGCAATTTCACCACTGCGAATCATCTTTTTCTGGATTTCCGGTCGGAACGAAAATTCCGGCAGTTGGAAAAATTCAATATCATCGGGTTCCGGTTGAATCCAGATAATCTGCTTATCCGGGTTTTGCTGCTGATAGATGTTGTGCCATGTCTCGATACGCTCATAGAGGATCATCCAGAGCGCCTGACGCAGCATGGACAACCAGCCCATATCGCGCACCGAACCTTGATTCCCCAGATACAACGGCTGATACGTATGCGAGATTATCACCCGATCCGACAGACGCACGCCAATATCGGCGGACAGCGTCTGTTTGATCTCGCCGTCAATATAATATCTGCCTTTGATCTTTACCGGGTCAAACATCGCTGGCAGCGCAGTAGACGCCCGCACAGCCTTATGGATCGGCACATCGGTAGCGAAAATATTATGATCGTCCTCGAAATCGTAGCGACTGTTAAAAACCCCACGCTTGTGACAGTCCAGGCAGGTCGCAATGACATACAGATCCATCACACTGTCTGCGAAATTTGCCGATGGCAGCAGCGACTTAAACAATTCCTCCAGCGCGGAGCTGTCAAACAGGCTGGTAATAACCGACTGATCATGCACTAAACGATCCAGAGCTTCGGCTAAAATATCTTTGTTATATAACCAGGGCAGCGAGGCAACAAACCGCATTCCGGCAAACGCCGTCGAAAGCGATTGGCGGGCAATATCACGGTATTTGGGGCGAAACAGCATTGTTGAGGTGATAGTTTTAACCCACTTTTCAAACCGTGGGATGTAGATCTGCTTCTGATTGATGGAACGCAGCAGCGTGTCAACGGTTGCGCCGGAAGCCAAAAACGCTCCCACTACAGCCCCCGCGCTGGAACCGACCACTGAGGTGACAGGCTCATCCCGCAGCACTTTGAGCACACCAAGGTGAAAATAGAAAGCCTTTGTCGCACCACCGCTGAGTACCAGCACTGTGCCACCCTGCTTCTGTAACTGCGGAATTTCTCGCATTCGAGACTCCATCCCTGCTGAACTCCAATAAAATCTGCTGACCACACGCGACTACAAAACAAACAATTACTGAGTATCCAAAACTACCAATCAGTTTTATTGTAACCGCCTCGCTCGCATGAGACTGAGGACAAACGTCATGAAAAAAGCGCGCAAGTCTTCGTTACTTTCGGCGGTTTTCGGGTATCGTATGACAAGGATAACGTCTGATGCTGTATTGAATGTGTAACATATTGAATATAAGCCGAGCGTGAATCGCCTCACCAAACACTGCAATTCAGGACAAATGTCAGCATTTTCCTTGCCCGTTCAGCACTAGTTGATGATTGATGACCTGATACACTAGTTTTGACAGTTCAATAAATTGGGGGGGAAAGGGCTACTACCTATGCATAGTTTGAATCTGGACGCCGAGGCAACACTCGCCCCGGAAATCGTGCCACAAGCTGAAGAGTTTGTTTTTAATCCCAGACCACACATCATTTTTCTCACCGGTGCCACCGGCTTTGTTGGCGCATATCTGCTACGTGAACTGCTGGAGCAGACTCAGGCAGACATTTACTGCCTTGTCCGTGCCGATAACACCCAGCACGCCTTTGACCGCATTCGCAGCAATCTGGAGCAGTACTACCTGTGGCAGGAACACTACACTCCGCGCGTGCTGCCGATTGTTGGCGACATGAAACTGCCATTGTTCGGGCTGACCCCAGACGAATTCCAGAGCCTTGCCAACATTGTGGACAGCATTTATCACTGCGGCAGCAAACTCAGCTATGTTGCCCCATTGCACTACCTGAAATCCGCCAATGTAGGCGGCACGCAGGAAGCGCTACGTATGGCGACGATGGGCAAACCCAAACCCGTACACTTTGTGTCATCACTGGGCATTCTGCTGGCATACCGCGAACTGGTTGGTGGGCAGGAAGATGATGAAATGGACCCGGAGAAATGCCCGGATGTGGGCTATTTCCAGTCCAAGTACGCGGCAGAGCGCGTGGTGCGCCTTGCCCGTGAGCGTGGCATTCCTGTGACCATCCACCGCATTGGCTTGATTGTCGGCGACAGCACCAGCGGCGCGTCAAATCCAACGGATTTCGTCGGGCGGATGCTTGTTGGCTGCATTCAGGCAGGGGTCGCCCCGGACATCCAGCACCCGATGGACTGGACGCCGGTAGACTTTGTCTCCAAAGCGATGGTTTATCTGTCGCTGTGCGAGGAATCGCTGGGCAAGGTGTTCCACTTGCTGAACCCCGAACCAATCCAGTGGAGCCAGATCTACGATCGCGTCATTGAAACCGGTTATCCGGTTCGCAAACTGCCCTTCAGAGAGTGGGTTGACGCCTTTGAAGCTGTGGAAAACCCGGATACTAACCCGCTGCACCCGCTGCTGCCATTCCTGCATGGCACCTTCGCGCGGCGTATGCTGGGAATCAGCGAAACGGCGTATCATGCGCTTGGTACAACGCTGACGCAGTCAGCATTGCAGGATTCCGGCATTGTCTGCCCGCCAATTGACCGCAAACTTGTGCAGCTTTACCTGACCCAGATGGTGCGCAAAGGCGAACTGCACCCCGCCGCAGCGACTGGCGCAGCGATTGATGTTGCCGCAGGCGAAGCTGTCCCGGTAGAACTGATCTGAGTCATCCGACAAACAGACGCCACAGAGCGGTATCAACAACGACAACGCAAGGTGTGGCGCAGGCTGCACCTTTTTGTTTTTCAGCACCCCAAAAAGGACGAAAACAGCATGAGTCTGGTCACCATTGAACGTGACGGTCCGGTGATGCTTCTGACAATCACACGCCCGGACGCGCGCAACGCAATCAACAAGGCGACGGGCGACGCCCTGCGCGCCGCATGGCAGGATTTCGAGCAGGATGACGATGCACGTGTCGCGATACTGACGGGTGGCGATACGGTTTTCTGCGCGGGGGCAGACCTGAAAGACCTCAGTTCGCTGGCGGGCGATGTCTTCAGCGATCATGGACCGCTGGGCTTTACACGGCTGACAATCAGCAAACCGACGATAGCCGCGGTGGCGGGCTACGCGGTGGCGGGTGGGCTGGAAATCGCCTGCTGGTGTGACCTGCGCATTGCCGACGAAACGGCAGTGTTCGGCTGCTTTGAACGACGTTTTGGGGTGCCGCTGGTTGATGGTGGCACGCAGCGTCTGCCGCGCATTGTCGGCACAGGGCGCGCACTGGAAATGATCCTGACCGGACGCGCAGTCCCCGCGCGGGAAGCGCTGGCGTGGGGGCTGGCAAATGAGGTCGTCGCGCCTGGTGCGCATATCCGCCGCGCAGTTGCACTTGGGCACATGCTGGCACAGTTCCCCCAGACCGCAATGCGCAATGACCGGCTGGCGCTGTACGCGGGCATAGGCAAATCACTGGCAGAAGGGCTACGCCTTGAAGCCGAGTATGGCGTAAAAACCCTGCAAACAGGCGAAGCAATCGCCGGCGCGCAGGCGTTCAACAGCGGCAAAGGACGCAGCGGGACGTTTGACTGACAAGCGAGCCGGGGGAAAACAGAAGCAGGGTCGCCACCTGAGCACCCTGCTTCTGTGTGTTCGATGCGAATGGCAAACTACCCGCCGGATGCTTCGCCTTCTGGCGTTGCTTCTCCAGCATCCTGTGTGGCGGTTTCGGTCTGCTCTGCGGATTCCACGGCGCTGTCTACAGCGTCTGCCCCATTTCCAGCCGCTTCAACTGCTGAGCCAGCAACATTTTCGGTAACTGGTGGTGTTGCCGAGACACCATCTGCTCCCAGTTCCTGCGCAACAGGGGCAAGCACTGGCGCGATCACTAACGCGACGATTGCTAGCAGCTTGATGAGGATATTCAGCGAAGGACCGGAGGTATCCTTGAAAGGATCGCCGACCGTGTCGCCCACTACCGCCGCCTTGTGCGCGTCGGAACCCTTGCCACCGTGATTGCCCGCCTCAATATATTTCTTGGCGTTGTCCCATGCACCGCCGGAATTCGCCATCATCACCGCAAGCATGAAGGCAGTCACCAGTGAACCGATCAACATGCCGATCAGCGTTTCGCGCCCGACAAACGAGCTAATCACATTGCCTTCACCGATCAACGCAAGGAAGGCGATACCAACAGGCACAAGCACCGCCAGCAGACCAGGCACAATCATCTGGCGAATCGCGCCATCCGTGCTGATGCCCACGCAGCGTTCATAATCCGGTTCTGCGCTGCCATCCATGATGCCCTTGATTTCGCGAAACTGGCGGCGCACCTCCTCAACAATGCTCTGTGCCGCCTGCCCCACCGCCAGCATTGTCAATGCGCTGAAAATGAAGGGCAGCACGCCGCCGAGGAACAACCCGGTGATAAAGCGTGCATCGAGCACATCCACGACAAAACGGCTGATTTCCAGCCCCTGCCCTGCTTGCGCCCCCTGGATGGCAGCAATAAAGGCAGCGTTCAGCGCCAGCGCAGTCATGGCGGCACTGCCGATGGCAAACCCCTTGCCCGTTGCGGCAGTCGTATTGCCCAGGCGATCCAGCGCGTCAGTACGGTCACGAACTTCCGCCGGAAGATGTGCCATTTCGGCAATGCCGCCCGCATTGTCGGCGACGGGACCATAGGCGTCGGTCGCCAGCGTGATGCCCAACGTGGAAAGCATGCCGACAGCGGCGACTGCCACCCCGTACAGACCGGCGGCGGCGGTTGCCAGCAGTGTTGCCAGTACAACGATGAGCACCGGGGCGATGGTGCTGAACATCCCCAACGCCAACCCGCGAATGATGACAATGCCGGTTCCACCTTTAGCGCTTTCGGCAAGGTTGCGCGTGGGGCGGTAAGTGTCGGAGGTGAAGTATTCGGTGAAGAAACCGATCAGCACGCCCGCCAGCAGCCCGGTAATGGTCGCAACAGCAACTTCAATCGGCAAATCAAGCAGCAGCGTCAGCAGCACAATCGCCACAGCGACGAGACCACTGGCGGAGTAGACCCCACGCCGCAGACTACCGAGCAGTTCTACCTGCCCTGCGCCCTCTTTAGTCTGCACAAGGAAGGTGCTGCCCATACCAATGAGCAGACCGGCAGCGGCAACCAGCAGCGGGAACACCTGCCCGGCAATGCGCAAATCTGCCGCCAACCCGCCGCCCAGCGCCGCCAGCGAAATCGCTGCAATGATTGAACTGGCGTAGCTCTCGAACAGGTCAGACCCCATGCCCGCCACATCGCCGACGTTATCGCCCACATTGTCCGCGATTGTCGCCGGGTTACGGGGATCATCTTCGGGAATATTCGCCTCGGTCTTGCCCACCAGGTCCGCGCCAACATCTGCCGCTTTGGTGTAAATGCCGCCGCCAACACGCGCGAAAATGGCGATTGACGTGCCGCCAAAACCAAAGCCCGCCAGCGCACTGGCAGCCTGCACCGGGGGAAGTTGGCTGGTAAACAGGATAAACAGCAGACTGATGCCCAGCAGCGCCAGTGACACCACAACCGTGCCCATGACCGTGCCGCTGGCGAATGCCACGCGCAGCCCGCGATTCAGCCCTTCTGAGGCGGCTTGCGTCGTGCGCACGTTGGCACGCACGGCAATATACATGCCCATATACCCGGCAATCCCTGATGCCAGCGCGCCGGTGACATAAGCTAGCCCCGTCCATGCGCTGATACCCGTCCCCGGAATTGCGCTCAGCAACAACAGCAGTACAGTAACAATGATAACCAGCACGGCAACCGCGCGATATTCGCGCCGCAAAAACGCCTGTGCGCCGCGCTGAATTGCGCCGGAAATTTTCTGCATCACATCACTGCCGGCCCCCTGCCTGAGGACCCACGCCCGCTGGTAAAATGCAAAACCCAGGCCGGTAACACTGGTCAGCGCGGCAATAAGCGCGGCAACTTCAATGGAAACCTGCATTCACACACTCCTTAAAATCGTTATTCGGAAGCCCCGCCAAGCAGATTACACGTCTACCTGCCATTGGGATAAGCCAATTTGGGGCAAAACGGTAGAATAGTAGCTAATGCTGTGCATGTTTTACAATGCAAAATAATCGAATATTTATCTAGGCAACATCCACAAATGCGATTGCAGGCAGAAAATGGCAGCTTTGCGGCATAAGCTGGCAAAAGGACAATTACAGACATGGCAGCGAAAAAAACCGATACTGGCAAACAGGGCGAACAGCTCGCCGCCGCTTACCTGCAAGGACAGGGTTACCAGATCGTGGCGCGTAACTGGCGCTGCAAGTATGGCGAGGTTGATCTCATTGCCCGCAAAGACGCCGTGCTGGTCTTTGTGGAAGTGCGCACACGCCATGCCGCAACAACAGAAGCAGCTTTTGCCAGCATTCAGCAGCAAAAACAGGCAAAAATGCGTGCCGCTGCGTTAGCATATTTGCACAATAACGATTTGCAGGAGCAGGCATGGCGCATTGATGTTATGGGTATCGCCCTGCGGCACAACGGCACGGCACAGATTGATCATGTGGAGGATGCACTTGACTGGTCATAAACCACTGGTGGTGCTGCTGGGCGCGACGGCAACCGGCAAAACCGGGCTGGCGCTTGACATTGCCCGTGCGCTGGATGGCGAAATCATCGGCGCAGACAGCCGCCAGATTTACCGCTATATGGACATTGGCACGGCAAAGCCGACTATCGAACAACAGGCAGCCATACCGCATCACCTGATTGATGTTGTAGACCCTGATGAGCCGATGGCGCTGGCAGATTACCAGCGGGGTGTACATGCGGCAGCGTCGGCAATTTATGCGCGCGGACGACTGCCCCTGCTGGTGGGCGGCACAGGGCAATACCTAACAGCAGTGGTAGACGGGTGGACGATCCCCGAGGTACCGCCAAATCCGGCGCTGCGCGAAGAACTAGAGCGCTTCGCCCGGCTCAACGGGGCACAGGCACTGCATGACCGGCTGCGCAGCGTTGATCCGGCAGCAGCAGAAAAAATCCATCCGAACAATATCCGCCGCACCGTGCGCGCGTTGGAAGTGTCTATCGAATCAGGGCAGCCCATCAGCGTATTGCAGCGCAAACAACAGCCGCCCTACGCCGTGCGCCAGTATGGGCTGCGCATGGAGCGCGAATTGCTCTACACCCGCGCGGATTTGCGCCTGGAGCAGATGGTTGCCGACGGTTTTGTGGACGAGGTGCGCCGCCTGCTGGACATGGGCTATGCCCGCACACTGCCGTCGCTGAGCGCGCTCGGTTATCGTGAAATCGCCCGGCATTTGCTGGACGGCGAATCACTGGCGGCAATGCTGGAAACGACGCGCGTTGCCACCCATGATTTCATCCGCAGGCAGGAAACATGGTTTAGCGGGCACGACAGCGGCACGATATGGCATAATATAGACAGCAATCTGAGCAGCGCTGCGCTTACGGCACAGGTGCTGGATGATCTGCAACACTGGCTGAAGGAACAACCATTCACATGCAATACTTAAGACGTTCTGGAAATCCGAACGCACTGGCGGCAATTCTCGCACTGATTCTGCTAGGCGTGTTTGCGGGACCTAACACCCTGCCGCGCCTGATTGAGAGCGTCTTCCCGGCAGCAGACAGCGGCAGCCCGTGCTGGTGGCTGCGCGAGGCAAGCGGGCGTGCCGCGCGGCAGTCGCTGATCGGGCGCGCCGCTAGCAGCGGTGGGCTGCCGCTGGAAGTGCAGGTGGATGCCGAGCCACTGCCCACCACGCCCGATGGCACTTTCAGCATTCGCATCACCTTCGTGAATCGCTCTATTGGCACGATACCGATTGTTTATGACCCCGATACCGTCGCGATTGGCGACACTGGTGGCAGCGGCGCGGGCATCATCTTCAACGCACAGACAACCCCCGCTGCTGGTGTGCAGCAGGTTGGTTCGTATCCTGAAGATGCGCTGCGACTGCTGGGACCGCGGCAGCGCTGCGTCCACCGGATTACGCTGACGGCGAACCAGGCAGCACAGTTCGCGCCAAACATTGGCACTGGCACGGCGACGGTGATTGCCTACTACCGCAACACCACGCGCGGCGGTATCACGGCGGCGCAGCTCAGTGGGCTGCCGCAGCAGATTTTTCCCGATCAGGGATTGTGGGTTGGGGTTGTGGCATCGGAACCGGTGGTGATTCCGTTGGGCAGTGGTTCATAGCCGCCAAATTGTCAGAACGCGGCGGCAGTGCTATAAATCTTAAACAAACAACACTGATGTGCGCGTTTGCAGAACGCTACACATACGAAAGGGCAGCAGTTGATGACCGAAAAAGAAAACCCGATTCTGATTCTGCTGGACGAACACCGCAAACAGACCAATCGCTACTGGACACTCGATTCAGACAGCGTAATTATCGGACGGGACGACGCCAGCGCCGATATTGCACTGGGCGAACGGCAGATTTCGCGCCAGCATGTGCGCATTTACCGGGATGGCAAGCAGTACTTTGTCGAAGACCTGGAAAGCCGCAACGGAACCTGGGTCAATGGCGAGCGCCTGAAGGGTGTGCGCGAACTGTTCGACAGTGATGAAATCCACATTGCGATGGCGGTGCGTGTACAGTTCATCGGCTCTGGCGCGACCGCGCCCATGCCCGAAGTTCCTGAAGGCGTGATGGGCAAACTGCGGCTGGATCATGAGGCGCGCCGTGTCTTTGTAGGTGAAACCGAAGTGGATCCACCGCTGAGTGTGCCGCAGTACCGCCTGCTGGAACTACTGTTCGGCAATGCCGGGCGCATCTGCACGCGCGATATGGTCGTCAACAGTGTGTGGCCCGAAGCCATGGGCGAAGGTGTCAGCGAACAGGCGATTGACGCACTGGTGCGCCGCCTGCGTGACCGGCTGGCAGAAATTGACCCCGACTGGCAGTACATTGTCACAGTGCGCGGACACGGCTTCCGGCTGGATAATCAAAGTGATGCTTGATGATGATGTTGTTGAGTTGAAGTAATTGTGACGCTACGGGATACCTGATTTGCAAAGGACCAGATAGCCTGCCCCAGTACCCTTTCTTTCGATCAGTATGAATCTGGTTGTGGACAGCCGCAATCCTTCCGTTTTGTGTTAACATTTGACTTAAGCACGATTTGTGGGCAACACAGGTGGACTTTTCCACCACCTGCCCCACCTGAGGAGGGAGATTATGCGTAACGTCCTGTTCCTGCTGTTTGTGCTGCTGCTGCTGAGCGCCTTCATCGCCGTACCAAGCATGGCACTGAGTATAGCTGGTTCTGATGTGCAGGCATCAGAGGTTCTGGCTCAAAGCGTTGATCCTAACTGCCCCGGTTCGCTGATGCCCCGCCTGAGACCGGGTGTACAGGGGCGAGTGGCGCAGAGCTTCAGCACCCTGCGCAGCGCCGCCGGTGGACCCGGAGTCCGCATCATGCCGGGCGGCTCTGTTTTCACCGTACTGGAAGGACCGGTTTGTGCAACACCGGCACGGCTGAACTACTTCCGCATTGATTATGGCAACGGCATCACCGGCTGGGCAAACGAGAGCCAGGTCGTCAGCGAATTTGGCAGCAATCGCTACTGGCTGGAACCGCTGGGGACGGGCGGACCCGTCACCCCCACCCCGACACGCACACCCACACCAGCAGTCACGCCCATTCCACCTACTGCCATGCCCGCTGTGGGCTGTGCGGGTTCGCCGCCGCCGCGACTGCGCGTGGGGCAGCAGGGGGTCGTGGCACAGCGCTTCAGCACACTGCGGGCTGCACCGGCAAGTGAAAGTGTGATCCGCGTGATGCCCGGCGGATCAGTGTTCACCGTGCTGGAAGGACCGGTCTGTGCAGGCTACGGACCGCTGAGCTGGTACCGGATTGACTACGGCAACGGGCTGATCGGCTGGGCATCTGAAGGGCAAGTCTACAGTGAATTTGGCAGCAACCAGTACTGGCTGGCACCCCGCGCCAGAGCTGGCAGCTAGCGCTGGATATTTCAGGGCGCGAGAACGGCACATGTCCCCACGCGCCCTGAGATGCTCCTAAAACACCCAGTTGGTAGAAGCAGACAGAAATTCGCCGACGCTTGTTGGCACATTTGTGGATGCTGCGCAGCGCAGGCTGTGTTATAGTCAGAGATTATTCTGCTCACTTTCCGTTGCAGCGCAATACTCATGGAACCACCGGTCTTATTTGCGCATTATCACTTCGATACCCCAGCATATGACGAAATGTTCGCCCCGGATTCCGCCGCGCGTGCGCCCTATCGTTTCCTGTACGAGCGCCTGAAGGAGCTTTCGCCGGAAGAACTGGCAACCCGGCAGCAAGCTGCCGATTTGTCCTTCCTGAATCAGGGCATCACATTTACGGTTTACGGGGATGAAGAGGGCACCGAGCGCACGTTTCCCTTTGATCTGCTGCCGCGCATCCTCACTGCCGCCGAATGGGATCGTATCGAGCGCGGGCTGACGCAGCGCATCATCGCGCTTAACCTGTTTCTGCATGATCTGTACCACGATGCCCATATTCTCGCAGACAGGGTCGTGCCGCTTGACCTGATTTTCAGCAGCAAACATTACCGCCGCGAAATGCGCGGGGTACAGGTGCCGCGTAATGTGTATGTCGCCATCTGCGGCACTGACCTAGTGCGGCTGCCAAATGGCGAGTTTGCAGTGCTGGAAGACAACCTGCGCGTCCCCAGCGGCGTTTCGTATATGCTGGCGAATCGCACGGTTGCCAAAACCGTCTTTCCCACGCTGTTCGCCAATTATCGCGTTCGCCCGGTAGACGATTATGGTAAAGCGCTGCTGAACTCCTTAAGTGCGCTGCTGCCCCGGCATCAGGCGGAACCGAATATCGTGCTGCTGACACCGGGCATCTTCAACTCGGCGTATTATGAACACACGTTTCTGGCGCGGTTAATGGGCATCCCGCTGGTTGAAGGGCGCGACCTGCTGGTGCACGACAGCGTGGTTTATATGCGCACCACTGCCGGGCTGAAACGTGTGGACGCCATCTACCGGCGCATTGACGACGACTTCATTGACCCGCTGGTATTCCGCCCGGACTCCACGCTGGGCATAACCGGGCTGTTTAATGCCTACCGGGCTGGCAACGTGGTGCTGGCGAATGCCATCGGCACGGGTGTGGCAGATGACAAGGCGATCTATGCTTTCGTGCCGGAAATCATCCGCTACTACATGGGAGAAGACGCGATTCTGCCCAATGTGGAAACCTACCATGTCCACGACCCGGCACAGCAGCAGCACGTTCTACAAAATCTCGACCAACTGGTGGTCAAGGCTGTCGGTGAAGCAGGCGGATATGGCATGCTGATTGGACCACACAGCACCAGGCAGGAACGCGATGAATTTACCGCGCGAATCAAGGCAAATCCGCGTAATTACATAGCTCAGCCAACTCTGGCGCTCTCGCAGGCGCCCTGTTTTGTCAACGGGCGCATCGAGCCGCGCCATATTGACCTGCGCCCCTATGTACTCTACGGGGACAAAGTGACAATTGTGCCGGGCGGCTTGACGCGCGTGGCGCTGCGGCATGGATCGCTGGTGGTCAACTCCTCACAGGGGGGCGGCAGCAAAGATACATGGGTACTGCATGAATAAGGATAACCGGGATGATGCTTTCGCGCGTTGCCGACAGCCTGTATTGGATGAGCCGTTACCTTGAGCGTGCAGAGCACACGGCGCGACTAGTGGACGTTTACCTGACCACCGCGCTGGATCGTGCCGGGGGCATTTCGCTAACGCAGCGGCGCACCGGGCTGCTGCAAAGCCTGAAAGTCAAGCATGATCCCGATTTGTTGCAGGATGACCACCGGCTTTCCTATCTGTTGACCTTCGACGAGCATAATGATAGTTCCATCCTGAGTGCCATCACCGCCTCACGCGAGAACGCGCGGCAGGTACGCGAGCAAATCAGCTCGGAAATGTGGGCGCAAATCAACCGTCTGTATTTGCAGGTGAAGCGCGCACAGCGCAGCCGCAGCTATGCTGCCGAGCCACACGAATTCTATATGCTGATCAAGGAAGGGTCGCATCTTTTTCAGGGCATTACCGACGCGACAATGAATCATGGACAGGGCTGGCATTTCATCCAGCTTGGGCGCTTAATCGAACGCACGATTGCAACCGCACGACTGCTGGATGTGCACCTGGGGGCACTGAACACCAGCAGCGCAGACAGCAGCGATGGTCAAGACTATTTTGAGCATCTGGCACTATTGAAGTCCGTCACCGCGTTTGAGGCTTATTGCAAAGTCTATCAGGCGGACCTGCGCCCAATCTGGATTGCGGAATTTCTATTGTTCAGTGCCGAGTTCCCGCGCTCCATACGCTTCTGTGTGGACATGCTGCTGCATTCGCTGGATGCGTTATCCGAGGCAACACAAACCCACAAGCATAACCGACTGCACCGGCTGGTTGGGCGGCTGCGCTCCACACTGAACTACACCGAAATCAGTGAGGTGCTGCCTGGAAACCTGAATGCCTATTTGCAGGACATTAAGAACCAGACCGAGCAAATCCATGATAACCTCGTAAGTACATATGTCACGTATCCTATCGAAACTGCGATACTGTGAAGCCGCCTGTCCCAGAGGAACTTGATTTCATATGTACTACTCCGTTCGTCATATGACGATCTTTCACTACAGCCAGCCAGTCAGCGAAAAAATGATGGAACTGCGGATGCAGCCGCGCGGTGACGGCACCCAGCGCTGCCTGCGCTTTGATGCTGCCATCAGTCCGCGTGCGCGCCTCAACCAGTATCTCGACTCCTTTGGCAACGCAGTCCACTATTTTGATCTGCACCGCGACCACGAACGGCTGACGATTATTGCTGAAGCGATTATCGAGATGAAGCCCAGCGCCCCGCTGCCGGAACGCCTCCCCCTGGAAAGCTGGAGGCAGCTTGACGAACAGGCGTACAGCGCGGAACTCTATGATTTCTTGTTGCCCAGCCAGTACCCGCAACCAACTCCCCTGCTGGCACAACTGGCGGCAGAACTGGATGTCACGCGCCGTGATGATCCGCTGACCGTGCTGCGCCGGCTAAACAGCGCGATGTATGCCGGCTTTGACTATGTGCAGCACAGCACGCGCGTGGATTCCCCGATTGATGACGCGCTGCGCAGCCGCCAGGGTGTCTGTCAGGATTTCTCGCACATTATGATTGCGCTGCTGCGCGGGCTGGGCATCCCCAGTCGCTATGTGAGTGGCTACCTGTTCCACCGTAAAGAAAATGATGACCGTTCCGATGTGGACTCCACGCACGCATGGATAGAAGCGTGGCTGCCGGGGCTGGACTGGGTCGGTTTTGATCCCACAAACAACGTCCTCTGCGGTGAACGGCATATCCGCGTGGGTCTGGGACGCGATTATGCCGATGTGCCACCGACCAAAGGCATCTTCAAGGGCAAAGCGGAAACCGTCCTGGAAGTGCGCGTGGATGTCCGCGAACTGGAGGAACTCCCTGTGGAACTGCTGCCACTGCATACCCTGCAAGTCCCGCCCGACGAATATTCGGACACCTCACAGCAGCAGCAGCAACAGCAGTGATGGTACGGCGCTCAACCGCCGGGCGCAGCAATTACGGCGGGCAGTGCCAGAATCACGCCAGCGAGTTGATCGGCGGCAAGCTGCTGTGCTTCAAACCCGGGGTGCGCGTCATAGGTGTTGACAATGATCGCTGAAGGGTTACGCCCGGCGAGCACAGCAGACATATCAATTACCGGAACGCCCTGCGCGGCAAACAGGTCACGCACACGCGCCATCGAGGGTGCGGATTGTTCGATTTCTGTCAGGTGGGGCCAGAGCAGCACGATGAGCTGCATATCGTTCGTGCGGCACCACCAGGCAAAGTTATCCAGCATTTGCGCCTGCTGCGCCCAGATGTTGTCGTCAAGATGTGCGCTGAACAGGTTGTTGGTGTGCGTGGTCGTGCGTGTGGGGGACGTAAACTGCGCGAGATTGTAATAGATAAAACTGGGCAAAAAGTAGTTCTGGACAACCCAGCTTAGCGCGGGATCCTGCGGGAAATCGAATGCCGCATCGGGATTCAGTGCCGTATCGCGCAGCAGCCAGTCAATGTCGTTAAGATAGTAGGATAGCACCACGACATTCGGGCGCGGCGTGTACTCCATCAGGTTTGCAAGCTGCACGTCCGTATCCCAGCCGGATTTTGCCACCAGATTGACATCATAGCCGGGACCCAACCGCTGTTCAAGCAACTGCGGGAAGGTCTGGTTGATGTCATTGATGCCATGCCCCGCCGCAAACGAATCACCGACGACGGCGATGTGCGTCTGCGCATCCGGCTGTGGCTCGTAATCGCGGTAACCGAGCGAGTTTTCGTGTCCCCAGTAAAAATTCTGGTACCAGTAGTAGTTCATCGCCGTGAAGCCGAAGCCGTCGGTAGTCACATAAAACAAGCGCAGCCCTGCCTCTGCGCCGAGCAGCAGCAGCGCCAGCGTGGTCAGCGTCACCAACAGCCCGGCAAAGCGGCTTTTGCCCAGCCGCATGCCCATTTCACGGCGCTGGTCAGCGGTCAGGCCGAACGCCAGCAAAAAGACCGCCCCCCACAGTGCCAACAGCAGATAGCTGTACTCAACAGGCTGCAACCAGCGCCCATAGCTGGGTTCTGCAGCGCCAAACCATACGATCAGGGTTACAGCAACATAGACGAGCAGCAGCAGCCACAGCAGCGCCGGGCGCACGCGCAGCAGCCGCAGCAGCGCAGCAATCCGCCGTGCCAGCGCAGATTCCTGCCGCCCGATCAGCGTGAGCAGCCAGGCGACGAACAGGACAGGCAGCAGTCCCCAATGACCGGCAACAAGCGCGGGCAGTCCCGCCAGTGTCGCCCCGACCAGCAGCAGCGCCCAGAAAGCCCACAATCTGCGATTTTGCATACCCTCTTTGCCTTATGTCTCGCCGGATCAGTGTTTATTCAAACAACGCTTATTCGCCGGCATCACGCGCGCAGCGGAACCCGATAAACCAGTCGCGGGTGTCCGGCACACCCTGAAAGCGAATGGGCGCACTGGCGGCAAAATCAATATAGCTGCCGATTCCCCCTCGGTAAACGCGCGGGCTGGTGCTATCGTCCAGGTCTTCGCGCCCATCGCGTGCGGTGTAAGGATAGGGACGATAAATGCTGCTGACCCATTCCCACACATTGCCCGCCATGTCCAGCGCACCTACCCACGACACGCCTGCCGGACGACTGCCAACAGGGGCAATGGTATTGTTGGAATTGCGTTCAAACACCAGGTTTTCTTCAACCAACTCGTTGCCCCAGGGGTAAATCAGATTATCGGGACCACGTGCGGCATATTCCCATTCCGCCTCGGTAGGCAGCCGCGCCCCGCGTGACAGGCAGTGGTCGCGGGCTTCAAACCAGGTCAGATTGCCACGCGCAACGTCGTCACCTTCAAACGCGCCAGGGGAGCCATACTGGGCATTGGTCACTTCGGTACGGTCAATCCAGAAAGGTGCATCAAAGCAGATTGCATGCGCGGGACGTTCATCGCGCCGCCCTGCCTCATTGCCCATCATGAAGCATCCCGCCGGAACCTGCACCATTGCCACACCATCGAAGGTCTCAGTGACGGGCGTCCACGCGGCATTTTCCGTGACTGCCGTGGCACGCGGCGGAACGGTTGCGGACGGTACAGTGCGGCGCTCTTCCGCGCTGCCGCCGCAGGCAGCCAACAGTCCTGCGCTGAACACGACCAGAATTATCATGGTGATGCGTTTGACCAACATCATTAGCCCTCGCTTCCAGATAGGCGCAGCGCCTTGTCGAAGGTTTAACGCGAATGCTACAATGCGCACAGTTTGAGAAATTTAACACAACAACGGCGGCAGGTACAGCCCTGCGCGCCACAATGACACTTACGAGCAGTTTACGAGGAGCAGGCATGTTTGACGAAAACGAGGGCGCACAGGAAACCTCTGCCAGTGGCATTCTGGTGCTGTCCGTTGGCTGCGGTTTGATGCTGGTGCTGACCATTGCCGCCCTGTTATTGGGGTTTGTGGTGTTTATGGCGCTTGCCCCCGCCGCCGATACCACGACGACCGGCAGCCAACCGACGCCAGAAGCGACGCCAATCGTCGCGCTGCCATCCGTGTTGGAAACAGGCGAATTCCCCGACGCCGCGCCGTACACCTGGGAAACTGTCGCCGATGGCTTTGACAGCCCGCTGTATGTCACCGGCGCAGGTGATGGCAGCGGACGATTGTTTGTAGTGGAACAGGGCGGGTTCATCTGGATTCTGGAAAACGACGTCATTCTGCCCGAACCGTTTCTGGACATCAGCGATCTGATTCCGGCAAGTGTCTCACGCGGGGGGTATACTGAGCAAGGGCTGCTGGGGCTGGCGTTCCACCCGGATTTTGAGAACAACGGGACCTTCTTCATCAACTACACCGATACCAGCGGCGCAACGACGCTTGCCCGTTACCGCACCATGCCCAATGACCGCAACCGCGCCAACCCGGCAACGGTAGCTATTCTGCTGGTCGTCGCCCAGCCCGCGCCGGATCACAACGGCGGGCACATCGCCTTTGGACCAGACGGTTATCTGTATATCGCGCTGGGCGATGGGGGTTCGCTGTATGATCCCAACCGCACCAGCCAGAATCGCGGCGTGCTGCTGGGCAAGCTGCTGCGGCTGGATGTCACCGATATCACCGCAGCAGCATACAGCATCCCGCCGGATAACCCGTTTGTCGGGCAGGAAGGGATGCTGCCGGAAATCTGGGTCTTCGGGGTGCGCAATCCCTGGCGCTTCAGTTTTGACCGCGCCACTGACGAACTCTACATTGCTGATGTGGGACAGGTGGAGCGCGAAGAACTGAATGTCCAGCCAGCGGACAGTCCCGGCGGCGAGAACTACGGCTGGAGCGCGTGGGAAGGCACGTTCCGCGTGTACCCGGACCGCGAACCCGCTACCGAAGAATTGGTCTTCCCAGTATTCGAGTATCCTCACAGCGAAGGCTGCTCCATCACGGGCGGTTATGTCTATCGCGGCGCGACTCTGCCGGAACTGCAAGGCACGTACATCAGCGGCGACTACTGCACCGGGCGGGTCTGGATGGTGTTCCGCAATGCGGCGGGCGAATGGCAAAGCGGACTGTGGATGCAGACCACGGCGATCATCACTTCGTTCGGTGAAGACGAGGCGGGTGAGCTGTATCTGGTAGACTACAAGGGCATTATTCTGCGACTGGCACGCACGCAATAAACGCCCGTAGAGCGTGCAGGGACAGAACCGATCCTTCTGCCCCTGCATCCCCCTTACCGCCGCTGAAAACGCACCCAATCGACCATAATTGCCAGACTGCGTGTATCTGTGCCCATCCCCAGATTAGCCGGGACATCCACGCTGTCGTAGACAAGGGTGAACACCGTGTGCTGCCCACTGCTCAGCAGCGCTGCAGGAAGCTCAAAGTTGAACTCTCTAAACCCTTCCGCAGAAACCAACACCTGCCCGATTTCGGCGTCATTGACCAGCACACGCAGCGAACGATCCCGATAGAACGCCTGCGCCATAAACGACAACGTATATCCGCCATCTGGCAGATCAACATAGAGCTGCGCCTGGGGATACTGCCCTGCCCAACGCACCAGGGTTCCCGGCACCTGCTCCTGCCAGTGCCAGCCCCAACCGATGAAAAATTCATCGCCCGGCACGCCCAGGTCAATCAGGTACTCGCCGGAGGCGGTTTCGGGCGGGGTGCGCGGCGGGCAGCCATCCGGATGCTGGCGCGTTCTGTAGACCACAGCATCGCGTTCGACCCACACCGGACAGAGCAGGTCAGGCAGTGTGTTGAACCAGCCAATGATTTCCTGGTTGGTCGGTTTTTCGCGCCCGATGAAATCCTGATGGATGACAATATAGCCGATGGGCCATTGGTCAATGCGCTGCGTAAGCAGTGCCAGCACCCGCTCTGGCTCCAGATAACGGCGCTGCCCCAGCCATGCCAGCATCGGATCATCGTACAGCCAGTACCAGAAATGGTTCAGCGGCGCACGCGCAATCGAGCCGTTGAGCATACGCTTGCCGTGTGTTATGCCGTAGAACTGCGTCTCCATCGGGCGAAACTCGCCGACCCACGCCTCGCCACTGCCACCGGCGACGGGTACTTCCAGCACCACAAACTCGTCATAGGGATCACCCTGCTCCTGCCCGATAGTTGCATAGAAGTCGTAATGTGGGGTCACGGGCTGAATGGGCATCTGCGGATAGAGCAGCGCCTCGCCAAAAACGAAACCGATTACCAGCAGGGTGCCCGCATGTCGCGCAGGCGTTGCGGCAGGCAGCAGCAGTTTCCAGGTACGCCCGATGAAAATGGCTGCCGGAATAATCAGCACTGCGCCAAAGCGTGCCGGACTGCGAAACAGCCCGCCGAATACTTCGTGCAGCAAGACATAAGGCGTCGGGATTTGCACACCTGCGACGGAGATATAGCCCCCTGCCGAAAGCAGCAGCGGCGGCAGCACCAGCAGCGCCCAGAACCAGCGGCGACGGTCTCTCCGCCCGCGCCGCGCAACGAGCAGACTGGCAGCAAGCGTAACCAGCAGCAGTGGCAGCACCACACCACCCAGTGTCACCACACGATCATAGACATTCAGCCGTGCGAAATAACCCTGCGGGAACGGGATTGCCTGCGCATCTTCCATCGGCATTGGCGAAAGCTGCGAGGTATCGAACGCGAGGATGTAGCGCAGCGGACCGGCAAACCACAGCAGCGCCAGCATGATGAACAGTGCCAGCACGCCCCACAGGACCAGCCGTCCGCGTGCCCGCCAGCCCGGCTGCTGCGCCAGCGTCAGCAGCCCATAGGGCACAATCAGCAGCGCGAGATAGATCGCGTACTGGTAATCGGTCAGCAGCATGGCATAAAAAGCACTGCCCTGGATGACGCTCCACAGCAGCGCCGCGCGAGGCTGAGCGCTGTGCAGTGCCACCCGCCGCCAGATAAGCAGATTCAGTGGATACCAGAACAGTGCCAGGTAATTGATGGTAGACAGCATTACACCCAGCAGCATGGCGGGGGTAAGCTGGAGCAGCGCCCCACCGGCGATGGCAAACCCGCCTGGCACGCCCTCCTCAACCAGCAGCACATACGTGAAGTAGCCGGTGAGCGTCATGGCAACTACGAAGATAATGCTGAAGGCAATCAGCGTCCCCGTTAGTGGTTCGACCAGTGCCCACAGCGGATACCAGAACAGGGTCAGCGTATGGTAGGCGAGATTGGTCGTGTAGGGAAAAAGCACAAAATTGGTTTCAAAAACATTCAAGCTGGGGGTGGTCAGCGCGTGCCGCACCCACCAGTAGTTCCAGTGAAAGTGATAGTAATCGGTCGTCCAACTGCCGCCGACATGGGTTGCAGCATTGAAGAGTGGCTGGTAAATGGCGAGAACCGTCAGTCCGGCGTACAGGGCAAGCAGCGCCAGATGCCGTCTTAAGTGCAAATGTTTATCCTCCTGCGCGTATCAACCGCACCCAATCCACCATAACTGCTAAACGCCGTGTATCCGTGCCTATCCCCAGATCGGCGGGCACATCTACGCCATCATAGATCAGGCTGATCTGCACATGCGCGCCGCTGCCGATCAACTCGGCAGGCACGAGCAGTTCAAACGCCGCAAACCCCGCTACCGGGACGGTGACACGCCCGACAGCCACACCGTTAATCTGGACCTCGACCTGGCGCGCACGATGAAATGCCTGCGCCGTGAACGCAAGCGTGTAGCTGCCCGGTGGTAGATCCGCATACAGGTCTGCCTGTGGGGCTGCGCCCGCCCAGCGCACATTCAAACCAGGGATGATTTCTTCCTGATAATGCCAGCCCCAGCCGATATAGCGTACATCCTCTGCCGCACCTACATCAATCTGGTGGATTTCCGGCGCAGGCTGTGGGGGAACACGCGCCGGGCAGCCGTCGGGATGCCATGCGGTGCGATAGACCACTGCATCCGCCTCGACCCACACGGGACAGAGCAGGTCGGGCAAGCTGTTGAAGAAACCGAGGATTTCCTCATTCGCGGGGCGATTATGCCCGATGACCTCCTGATGCACGACCACGTAACCAATCGGGTAATCCGTGATGCGCTCGCGGAGCTGCGCTTCAACACGTGCCGGTTCCAGCGGGCGGCGCTGCCCCAGCCATGCCAGCATCGGGTCATCCGTGAGGATGTACCAGTAGTGATCCAGCGGCGCGCGGGAAATAAATCCGTTGAGCGTGCGCTTTGCGTGGGTCATGCCATAGAACTGGAACTGGATGGCGCGATAATCGCCGAGCAGCAGCTCACCTGTGCCGGCAGCGGTAGGCACTTCCAGCACGACATAATCATACGCCTCCTGCCCAATCGCTTCGTAAAAGGCATAGTTCGGCAGCAGCGGGTCAAGCGGCGCAGCGTCAAACAGACGTGCATCCAGAAACAGGGCGAAAAGAAGCGCCGTGAACAGCGCCACACGCGGCAGCAGGGGGCGCGCCATGGGCGGGTGTGGCAACTGTGCAAAACGGCGCGCCAGCAGCGGTGACCATGTTTTGCCCGCAAAGAGCATGGCGGCGATTAAATAGATCGGCGCAAGCCGCCAGGGCATGCGGAACATACCGTCGGTCAGATTAAACAGCAGATGATAGGGCAGCGGAATGCGTGCGCCGCTGTCGGGATTGCCCAGATAGAGATAGGGTCCCAGCGCAAAGACCAGCGGCGGCAGCAGCAGCCAGAACCACAACCAGCGCTCACGGGGCAGCGTGCCACGCTTTAGCCGCAGACTGACCAGCAGCGCGGACAATGCGGCAACCGCCCCCGCCGCGCCGAGGGTCGGCACGTTCCAGTGCCACCAGACGTCCCCCACCCAGAAAAAGCCCCACAGCGGGATACCGGGGCGGTCTTCGACAACGCCGGGGGTCAGCGCGCCGCTGAACTGGCGCATATATGGCAGCGGACCGGCGAACCAGAGCAGCGCGAACGCGACTCCGACAGCGACAAGTCCGGCGGCAATCAATTGAACGCGACGCGGCGCTGTCCACAGCGTATACAACCCATAAGGAACTAGGAGAAAGCCCACAAAAATCGGGAATTGCAGGTCGGTCAGCCCCAGCCCCCATAGTGCCACACCCTGCACCGCTGCCCACAGCAGCGCGCGCCCAAAACGCCCGGCAGCCGCAGCGCGAACGATATTGCCCCACAGCAGCAGATGCGCGGGCAGCCAGAACCAGTCCATCAGGTTGATGTGCGTGTTGTAGTAGAAATAGCGCACCAGCGGCGACAATTGCAGCGCCGCGCCGCCCAGCAGTGCCAGCGGCACCAGCACACCTTCGCGCCGCAGCAGCAGATACAGCAGATAGCCGTTGAGAAAGCAGCCCAGCAAGATAATTGCATTCATGGCGGCGTAAGTGCCTGCCAGCGGTTCCAGCAGCGCCCAGACTGGATACCAGAACGCCGTCAGCGCGTGATAGCCGAAGTTGTTCATAAACGGCGCCATGACATAATCCGTCATGTAGACGTTCAGCCCCGGCGTAGTCGTGGCATGGCGAATCCACCAGAAGTTCCAGTGGTAGTTGAAGTAATCGAACCCGGCAGCGCGCGTCCCGGTAGTGAACACAAGCGCATAGAGCACACAAAACGCCAGCAGCGCATAGCCAGCGATGACCAGCAGATGCAGCCGCAGCGCGGAGGAAGAACGCTGTAATGAGGTTGGTTTTGCCAGCATAGGTTCGCGCTTCTCGCCAGCAGACGGCGGATTGTGATTACCGGCAGCAAGGTATACCACAGGGCGGCGGATTCGCGTAGGCTGGACGCGGGGCAACCGCCAGCAAAACGAACATCTGCACTATGGCGAAAACTGCTGCGGTGACCTAAACTTTGCTGCTGAAACGCAAAATCACACGAGGTGTATGAACTTATGACTCAACTGCGCCGCAAAATGATCTTCGGTTTCTTCGCCGCCCTGCCGGTAGTGCCGGTGGTGGTCTTCCTGCTGCTGGTCAGTGTCAGCGCGGCAGTGCCCAGCGGTGTCGCCAATGCCTGCCTGCCCTGTGACTGTGAAGAAAACACCGCGCTGAACTGCTACGGCGGGTTTCATCTGAACACGATTGTCAACAGCCGGGGACAGTGCGCCATTGAGGTGCTGGGCTTCAACGGCGACGGCGGCTATCTGGCGATTTATGCCAGTTCGCGCGA
>DAOTWP010000126.1:0-5258 GCA_034435675.1 Anaerolineae bacterium | reverse complement strand
CCGTATGACGCGCTGCGGGAATTCTGCGAACGGCACCACATTGTCCGGCTGTGGCTGTTTGGCTCCGTGCTGCGCGACGACTTCCGCCCGGACAGCGACGTGGACGTGCCGGTGCAGTTCGATCCTGACCACGTGCCGGGATGGGCGTTCTACGGGACATGGGTTGAAGAACTCGAAACTATATGGGGGCGTCCAGTAGATTTGGGCACACCTGGCTCGCTGCGTCCCTGGATCAAAGCAGAATTGATGGCAGATGCGAAGTTGATTTATGAGCGACCTGAATAAACGTGACGCCTCCCGCCTGCGCGATATGCTGGAAAATGCCCGACTTGCACGCCAATTCATGCAGGGCAAAACTCACAGTGATCTTGACACGGACACTCTGCGATACAGCCCTCACCCCCTCAGTTCCCCTCGCCCCAACGCCGCGTCGTGGCTGGGCGAGGGGGAGGGAAAGTCTCCGGCAATTGGGTTGCTCCCCTCTCCTGGTGCCGAAGGCACGGTCGGGAGAGGGGTTGGGGGTGAGGGCTAGACAAAGGCATTGGGTGTCATGCTCATCTTGTCGGACTACTGGAACCTCTGATTGACGTTCTGCTGAAAACCTTGACGCCGATCTATCCAGATTTAAGCGCATAGCCGCATTGCAACCGCCAATTGTTAACGCTCAACAGACCGGTTGCAGCATGCCGCCCTGCCTGCTACACTGCCGGGCATGACGCAGCAAAAGACGGGCTTTTCACGCGAGGCATACTTACGCTCACTGGTGTACTTTGACGGGCTGGACGACAGCACGCTGGCAGCGCTGGCAGGGCAGTTGCAGCGCCGCACCTACGCAGCGGGCGAAATAATCTTCTTCGACGGCGACCCTGCCGCCGGGCTGTGGATCATTGAGCGCGGGCGCGTCAAGGTCTTTAAGCTCAACCCCGAAGGCACAGAACATGTGCTGCGCCTGTTTGGCGACAACGACACCTTCAACGACATCGGCGCGCTGGACGGCGGCAGCAACCCGGCGAACGCGGGGGCGCTCAGCGACTGCGTGATCTGGATGCTGCCTGCGCAAACGCTGATTGATGCGGTCATCCACAACCCCCGGCTGGCGCACAATGTCATTCGCGTGCTGGCAGCACGGGTGCGCGGGCTGATCGGGCAGATGGAAGACCTCGCGCTGTACTCCGTCACCGTGCGGCTGGCGCGTTTTCTGCTCAAACAACTGGATGACCCCGCCCTGAGCGGTCCCGGCGTCACGCGCACGGCAATCGCCGCGCACCTGGCAACCACCCCCCAGACGATCAGCAATGTGCTGCGTTCGCTGGAAGAATCCGGCGCGATCAGCTTTGACCGCCACCGCATCTTCATCGAGCGCGAAGACCTGCTGCGCACGATCGCCATGCTGTGAATTCAATGGTCCCCCAACTTAAGCCAGCTTAAATACAAGCCACCCATTCTGCCGTACCGTTAAGCTAATGAGCATGAATGACGCAGTGTTCGTCAGACACGCACACTGAATCGCTTAAAGGACGCGCAGATGAACACACTCGACTGGATGCCCCGGATCAACCAGCAGCGCTGCAACGGCTGCGGCATCTGCATTGAGCACTGCCCGGCAGGGGTGCTGCTGCTGTCGGAAGGTAAGGCAGTGCTGGCATACCCTGACCAGTGTCGCTATTGCGCCGCCTGCGAACTGGTCTGTCCCGTTCAGGCGATTGAACTTCCGTTTCTAGTTTGCAGGCGTAATGCACAGCAAGGGGGAAACTATGAATAAGCAGCTTCATCCTAATTTCACGGCAGTTGTCTTTGGCGCTTCATTTCTGGTGGTGATCGCGCTGATTCTTATGCTGCCAATCACGATTGAGATCAGACCTGCCAGCACCGCCGCGCAGGAACAAACAGGCGCAGGCAGCACAGGCAGCGTGGTGGAATATACGCTGGGCGTCATCATGGGGCAGAACCCCGGCATGGCGTTCATCGGCATCGGGGGCGACATTGACGGCGAACTTAACCCGACGCTGACCGCCAGCACGGGCGACACCGTGCAGATCACGCTGATCAACAGCGACCCGATCATCCACGACCTGACCATCACCGAATTCAACGTCACCACCGGCGAAGTGCAGCCCAACGGCGCGCAGGCGACAATCAGCTTTGTGCCCACCGTGCCGGGCGACTTCGCCTACTTCTGCAACATTCCGGGGCATCGCCAGTTGGGCATGGTCGGGGTGCTGCGCGTCACGGGTGAGGTGGTCGTGGGCGATCCCGGCGCGCTGAATGCGCCGCTGCCTGTCGGCTATACCAGCGTGCCCGTGCCCGGCCCGGCAGACCCCAACGCCGTGTCCATTGTGCGCAACCCGGCAGATGTCCCGCCGCCGGTGGGCGACCGCGAACCGACCACCGTCCGCGTGGCGCTGGAAACGGTTGAACTTGTCGGGCAGTTGGCAGACGGCACGACCTACAGCTACTTCACATTTAATGGCACGGTGCCCGGTCCGATGATCCGCATCCGGTTGGGCGACACGGTTGAGCTGACGATGACCAACGCCAGCAGCAGCGTGTTCCCGCATTCGATTGACCTGCACGCTGTGACCGGTCCCGGCGGCGGCGCGGTCTATACCCAGACGCTGCCCGGCGAAAGTTCGGTGTTCACCTTCCAGGCGCTGAACCCCGGTCTGTACGTCTATCACTGTGCCACGCAGAGCATCCCGCATCACATCTCCAACGGCATGTACGGCTTGATCCTGGTTGAGCCGGAAGGCGGCATGCCCCCGGTAGACCGTGAGTTTTATGTGATGCAGGGTGAACTGTACACCGCGCAGCCCTTCGGCACTGCCGGGCACCTGGACTTCAGCCATGAGGCGATGCTGGACGAAGATCCCGAATTCTTTGTCTTTAATGGCGCAGTGGGCGGGCTGACCAGCGACGAATATGCCCTGCGCGCCAATGTGGGCGAAACCGTGCGGATTTACTTCGGCGTGGGCGGACCCAATTTTACCTCGTCGTTCCATGTGATCGGCGAAATCTTTGACCGCGTTTATGATCAGGCGTCGCTGACCAGCCCTGCGCTCACTGACGTGCAGACCACGCTGGTGCCCACTGGCGGCGCGACGATTGTCGAATTCACGGTGGATGTGCCGGGGCGCTATATCCTGGTGGATCATTCGCTGAGCCGGCTGGAACGCGGGCTGGTGGGTTTCCTGTATGTGGAGGGCGCGGAGGACGAAACCGTCTTCAGCGGCACGGGCGCGCCGGAAGACTCTGGGCACTAAAGACCCGCAGGAATGCGGTTGACGGCTGAACAAGGGGGTGCGCCCCCTTGTCCGGCAGGCTGAATGGATGGCATGAACAGCAGACGCCCAATTGTAGGGGCGCACCACTGTGTGCGCTCGACACGGGGCGGCACGGAGACCGCCGCCTGCATAAGACGTTTTCTAATTGGCTTATCCATAAGCATGCCGCTGCACGCCTCTGTTGTGCAGTGAGCAACCCGTAAAACGCCGTTCAGGACTCGTCAGGAGCTGTGCGATGTGGGTAACAAAAGCAAGTTTCATGCTGCTGCTGGTAATCGCGCTGGTCGGCTGCGCGGGCGGAGCGGGCGGGCGCGCGGCAGCGGGCAGCACACAACGTAACCCGTATGCCGCCGACAGCGCCACCGCAGACGGTACCTATCGTGGTGATCTGGTCGAGCCGCTGCATCGTGTGCAGGATTTCAGCATGCCGGGCACACTGGGCGCAGATGCCGCCTTCAGCGACCTGAACGGCTACTGGCGGGTGCTGTTCTTCGGCTATCTGCACTGCCCCGACCTGTGCCCGCTGACGCTTTCGGATTACCGCGAGGCGCATGAACTGCTGGGCGCAGCAGCGGAGCAGGTGCGCTTTGTGTATATCAGTGTGGACGGCGTGCGCGACTCGCCAGCGGCAATGGCGAATTACCTGGCGCGCTTCAACCCGGAATTCGTTGGCTTTTCCGGCGACGACGCCACGCTGGCGCGCATCCAGCCCGATTACGGCTTCTTCTACCAACGCCGCCTTGCCGAAGGATCGCAGTCGGTCTACAGCGTGGATCATTCGACCCGCAGCTATCTGGTGGATCCTTCCGGCTGGCTGGTGACAACTTTTCCCTATAACACTGACCCGGCGCAGATGGCAAGCGCGATTGCATGGTTCGTCGCGCAGCCGGCGCTGTAACCCGCCGGGCAGCATTGAATGCCCTGAAAGGCAGCTAACTGATGACGACCCCGAATGCATATTTTCTGATTGACCAACTGACAGCGCTGGCAGGTGATATCCCGCAGGATGGCATCCTCAGCCGCACCGTGTATTCAGACGACCACCTCAAGGCGGTGCTGTTCGCCTTTGACAGTGGGCAGTCACTCTCCGAGCATACCGCCTCGCAGGCGGCGGTGCTGCACTTCTTGCAGGGTGAAGCCGAACTGACGCTGGGCGGGGCGGTGCATGCTGCCGCTGCGGGGACGTGGGTGCATATGCCGCCACAACTGCCGCACAGTGTAACAGCGCGCACGCCGCTGATCATGCTGCTGCTGCTGCTCAAGGATGATCGCTAAAAACCGGCGGGCATTTCGACAACAGGGGCGCATTCGCACGCGCCTGCATGCGGCGGCAGATGTCGTGCAGGCGGGCGCGCCAGTTTTCGCGTTTCCCCTTGTTCCTCCGCCCATTGTGAGCGCCGCATCATCAACAGCGCGGTTAATTCTTAACTCCTAAAAATTATCCGCAACACTTATACTTGTAATGAACAGAAATGCTGCCGTTGGACACTTGACGAATGCCGCCGCAAACACGACCATACCGCTTCTGGAACAGACCTGCACACGCTGCCGCCCTGCTGTTGCGACCGCTGCTGCGCCGTCTGCGTACATGGTTTGCACCGTCTGCCGGCAGCCCCTCAACCATGTTTTACGAGCGCAATATCCGCCTGATCCTGGCAACGGGCACCTGTTTCTTTGGCGCATTTCTGCTGCTGGACATCTTTCAAGGCTTGCAGCCCGGTCATCTCATCTGGTATGGCTATGTTTTTGGACTCATTGGGCTGATCCTGCTGGCGCTGTCCCGCAGGCGCGTGACGCTGGCAGGCAGGATGATGATCGGGTTCGTCATCATTATCGTGATGGACAGCAGCGCCTTCTACTGGTCGCCCGGTACGGTGCTGATGAGCATTGTGTTCACCTTTGTCTACATGATGGTGCTGCGTGCCCGCTGGGAGCTGCGATTGGCAGTTGCGGTCAATCTGGCGGCGTACACCTATG
>DAOTWP010000125.1:0-12246 GCA_034435675.1 Anaerolineae bacterium | reverse complement strand
CAGCACTGCTGGCAGATGCTGGCTATCCGGTGATTCAACCGGTATTCCGGTCGGCACAGCCAGGCAAACAACTCCTGATCTACGAAGTGATTGACGACCCATCCGTTTTCGATGCGGCCTGGGCGATTGAGACTGGAAGGAGCGACGCCCTAGCGGCGCTGACAGCGGCTCAGCACGCGGCGGATGATTTGCTGTTGGAACGCTATCTGGCAACGCTGGCACTGCAAGAGAGCGAAACTGCTGCTCGCGCGCCAATCCACCAGTTGTTTTATCATCGCCTGGCGGGCGAACGCCTGACCAACTTCTACGGAAGCGCTGCCGGGCAGTTGCAGAAAGACCCTCAGATTCAGCTTCCCGGTGGTACGGAAGTGATGAGCCGGGTTCGGCAGGTGCGCTGGACAATCAATGGGCAGCAGTATGAAACAACACTTAATGACCTTATCGCGCGCGCGCTGGTGCTGCTGCATCCTGCACAGACCGCGCCCTCGGTAATCGGGCACGGGGACGCGCACAACGGCAACGTCTTTTTCCGCCAGAACAACGGCACACTGGTGTACTTTGATCCAGCATTTGCCGGGCAGCATTCACCGCTGCTTGATCTCGCCAAGCCACTGTTCCACAATGTGTTTGCCATGTGGATGTATTACCCGCGCGAGAAACAGCAAATACTGCGGATTACTCGTGAGGTTGATGGCGACCACTGGATCATCACACACGATTACACGCTGCATCCCGTGCGCATGATGTTCCTGCAAAGCAAGTTTGCACGGGTGCTGGCGCCGCTGCTGCGGCATTTGGCGCAGCGTGGCGAACTACGGACGGACTGGCGTGAATACCTGAAAGCCGCGTTGTTCTGCTGTCCTTTTCTGACACTTAACCTTACCGATGCAAGTCGCTTCCCGCCCGAAATCAGCCTGCTGGGGTTGTGCATGGCGGTGGAAATGGGCGCAGAAAGTAGCAGGAAGCACAGCCTGATTGACCGAACATTCGACGAAGTTGCTGAGCTGGCAGGGATTTCGCATAGTTAACAAGAAGAATCAAAGTAAAGACACAAGCCTTTGAAAGGTTGGCGACTCCTCTAGAAAGACATACCGCACAGGGGCAACAACAATCTCTGTCGCTCCGATTGCGCGCAGGTGTTGGACCGCAGGTAACAACTGCCGTGCGGGGATAGTAATCGTCACCGAGAAGCAGTGCTGCGCGCCTATTCGGGTTGTATAGACCGGTGCAATCGTCGGTCCCTGTAGCCCTGCTGTGATCGAATTTCCCAGCACACTCTCGGCGACATGCTGCGCGTTCTCGCCACAGATGTTCAGCGAAAGCTGATAGTAGCGGCGTCCTTGCAGCGACGCATCAATGTATTCCAGCAGCAACCGCGCAGTGTCTAGGACTTCGGGGTGTTCACGTAATGCACGGCGATTGCCGATCAGACATGCCTGCGATTCGACAATGATGCCATCTGCCAGCGGCTTGAGATGATTCTCACGCAGGGTCGTGCCAGTCTGCGTGAGATCCACGATGATGTCAGCGTAGCCGATGGTAGGCGCAGCCTCGATTGCGCCTTCTGCCTGAGCAATGCCGAAATGGTGAATTCCCTGTTGGTGCATGAATTCGCGCGTCAGCCCGGTATAGGTTGTTGCCACACGCAGATTGCGATGCTTATGCTCACGAAAATCCAGCGCCACATCAGCAAGATCAGCCATCGTTTCCACATCCACCCAAGACTCCGGAACAGCAACGAGCAGGCTGCAATGTCCATAGCCGAGTGCTTCATGAATTACGATCAGATTTTCATGAGGGTGTTCCCGAACCACATCGAATCCGGTGATGCCCAGATGTGCCACGCCGTCGGCTACTTTGTAGAGTACATCGCGCACGCGCTGGAAAAGCACATCGACGCCGGGCAGTGCAGGAACACTACCGGTATACTGGCGCGGATTGGGTTTTTCGACACGCAGACCGCAGTCACGCAAGAAATCCAGTGTGGGGTCAGCGATAGCCCCTTTGCTTGGCAATGCAAAAATTACGGGGTGTTCCATGCCGCCTGCACCTTTGCTGCAAGTTCATCAAGCTGATCCAGAGTTACAACCTGTGCATTCCAGATTGCGCTGCCGTCCGATTGAATGACCAGCCCGGCTGGATGCGCCAGAGTCAGTTCTGTAGGCAGAAGCTGCGCCGCAATCTGACGTACGCGCAGCTCCGAAACCCAACGTATGCCTGCCGCCCGCGTCGCCGGGCTGATACCCACCAGCACGCAGCGAGCTTCCGGCAGGGCTTCGAACAATTCACGTTCAGAAAGCAGATTCTCAACGTAATAGGCAAACCCGACCGCCGGGATGTCGCGATCACCACCGATCAGACGCGCTAACTCATCATAACGTCCACCGCCGCCAACATGCCGCCCTTGTAAAGTGCGCAGTTCGAAGACGATACCTGTGTAATAATCCCAGCTGCGCGCTAGGTCGGGCTGAATCATAATGCGGTCAGCCGCGATACCATAGTGATGTACGAGGTCAAGCACTTCGCGCCAATGCGCGAGGTGACGCTGTGCGGTGGCATCGTCGCTGCCCAACAAACCCTGAATTTCCGCAAAAGCAGTGTCGGGCATTGCAAGTATGGCACTCCAGCGTTCAAGAAATTCGAGCGCCTTGATCATTTGCGGGCGTTCTGCCGCCCGCTGTCGCTTCTGCAACAGGCGGCGCGCAATGTCTTCCGGTGTACGGCCGCCCATCGTCACGGCGCGCTGCGTGGAACGCAGCAGCACATCAAGCAACTGTTCAGCACCAACTTCTGCATGATTGTCTGTGCTGCGTGGAATGTCGCCTGCTGCTGTATGACCACGCCCAAAGAGATACAAATCGAGTTTCTGCAAGACATACGCTTTGCCGCGAGCAGTGTCCTTCAGGTCGGGCAAATGCGCCAGCAGGAAACGCTGTGACCCTGCATCAAGCCCGAAGCGTTGCAGCAGATGCCGCATTAAGCCGACGTGCCCAACGACAATACGCCAATCAGGCACACCGCTTTGATCAAGTCCCTGTGCCGCCATGCTGATAATTTCTGCCTCGGTGGATGGCCCATCCATGCCGATCAGTTCGGCGCCGATGCTGAAATGCTGATACTCACGGCTATTTCGTGCCGGGGCGTCTTCAAAAACAGCGCCACTAAACTGCCAGCGCACAATAGGCTGGGTCGCAGCAAAACGACTAATGTAACGGTACAGCGCGGCAGCAGTAAATTCAGGGCGCAGAGTAAGCTGCTGCCCCAACCGATCAAAGGTAAACAGACGGTCAATAATCTGGTAGCCAGCTTTGGTGAGGAACAGTTCTGCTGTCTCAATCACCGGGGTTTCAACAGGCTGATACCCAAACAAACACATGAAGTCAGTAAGACGCTCAACCAGCCTGCGCCGGGGCAGTGTTGTAAAGTCGTCCGCAGCAGTCAAAGCCCAACCCTTTTTGCAAGTTCTTCCACAGGAAAATGCGCTGCACATGATAACCTGATTCCGCCAGCGCGTGAAGTGAAAAAAGAACACAGCCGGGCGCGGTTGTGTTCTGTGCTACCGTATTGATTTGCTTCTGAGCAGTTATTGGATATACGTACCACTGCTGTAGACATACACGGCGGGACCCTGCTCGACATCCGCGGACACCAGCGACCCGCCAAAATCCTCGGCTACCCAGTGGTACAACCAGTAAGCATCGGTGATTGAGAGATTGACGCAGCCATGGCTGCGGCGAAAGCCAAAGCCATCGTGCCAGTACGCACCGTGCAACGCGCGTCCTTCATCAAAGAACATTGTCCACGGGACTTCCTCAAGATAGTAGAAATCGTTACCCGGCGTGCCCCAGCTCATGTCGTGACGTGGGCGGCGAAAGTAGATGTGAAACAAACCCTCGAGTGTGGGCCAGCGCGGCAGCCCTGTCGCCGTCAGCGTGGCGAATACAGGCGTATCGCCCTCGTAGGCAATAACAACCTCCTCGTAGAGATTGATCGCAATCC
Organism: Anaerolineae bacterium; assembly: GCA_034435675.1. Taxonomy (GTDB): domain Bacteria; phylum Chloroflexota; class Anaerolineae; order Aggregatilineales; family Phototrophicaceae; genus DAOTWP01. Next base: position 8,247 of record DAOTWP010000125.1, on the reverse strand, counting down.
AGCGTTCGGTATCAATACCCTCTGGACGCGCAATGGGCGTGACCCGCGCCACATCGTACTGGTGAATCCATTGTTCCGGACCGATCTGATACCAATCAAAACCATCTACCGTTACAGAGTCAAAAATGCTGACCATTGTATAGCGATACATCAGATCATAACCCTGATACGGTGTGCCACCTGGCGCTTGACTGGGGTACAAGTTGACCAGCAACCACGCAATAGGATACTCCGGCGCACCTTGCAGCGTAACCCCGGTGAAGTGGGAGATGACGTGAGTGGTGTCAATCAGTGACTCGGCACGAACCCATTCTCCGCGATTGATCTCGACCCAACCATCTTCCGTAGCAGACAAAACAGTAAAGAAGTTAAAGCCTGCCGGAATTGTGCTCAGCAGTGTGCCACCGGGCGCGTCATAAATCTGCAAATCGCCTGTCGCCTGCCGGTAGCTGCGGTCATACATCAGTCCGGCATCGGGGGTAAGCTGCTGTACTGGCGGTCCAGCATAGGCGGCAATTTGCTCATGTGAAAGCCCATAGACGACCCCGGAACAGTTAATGCTGCTCACGCAAGTATCTATGTCCTGTGCCCGCAGCACAGACGCCATACAGCAAACCAGCGCCAGTATGAGGGTTCGTGTGATGGTTTTCATCGAAAGTTCACCTGTATTCTGCCTAAGATGTGCTTATCTAAAGATATAGCATTACTCCAGCATCCAAAACAACAGGCTGTGCCCTGCGCTCACCTGACGCCCGCGCTACGGTCCGGTGGCTATTGGATTGTTGACAAGCTCAAGGTAATTACCACTCTTGTGACAGGCAGGTTCGATTGATCGCAACCAGTCAAGTTATGAGCTGCGCAGGTTATCTATTTGTCTGAGATTCGCAGCGCCTCTAAGCATTTGCATAGATTTGTGCCAATTCTGATTTGCATCTATACTGAGGGACAGTTCCACCCGTGAAGGGGGGCATGGCAGGACAGGAGATCATACATATGCGTAAACAATTTCTAAAAGCTCTTCGCGTTGCACTGATACTCTCACTTCTTGTGGGTGTATTCACGCTTGGCGGCGTCGCCAGTGCCTCCGAACGTGAGCAGCAGTCGCAGTTCGTCGCACCCGTACTTGTCGTCAACACAAGCTTCCTGAATATCCGCACAGGCCCGGGGGTGCAGTTCACGGTCCTGATCACTGTGGTTGGCGGAACGCAGCTGCCGGCACTGGGGGTTGCACCCGATGGCGTGTGGTATCAGGTCTCAACAGTTGCGGGTGTGGGGTGGGTCAACGTAGAATTCACCCTGCCACGTGGTGATTTCAGCCGCGTTCCGGTGGTCGATCTGTCGGCGGCAGAAGTGATTGTCGGCGGCGGCGGCACAGGAACTTCCACAGGCGCGCCAGTCACAGGCACTACACCAGGACAGCCCGCGCCAGTCAGCCGGGTCGGAACTTCGCGCGTGTCGCTCACTGTGGACGCCGCTAACGTGCTGACCCAACCTGCGGAAGGATCACCAACGATCGGCACAATCTTCCGAGACGACACGAAGCTCTATCGTGTGGTTGGCGCGACGACAGATCGCAATGGGTTGCAGTGGTTCCAGATTGAAGTGCCGGATATGGGCGTCGGCTGGATTGACGCGGGCAAGGTCGTTTTCCGCGCTTCCGAAGATGACGGACGCACTGTTGTGACCGTAATTGTAGATGTTGTGGCGATGGTTGATGCGCCGAACGGCAACAACAATGGTCTGCTGCCGATCTTGTCCTATGGACAGGAAGCGTACCTGATTGATGTCAGCCAGGATGCTAACTTCTTCAAAATTGAGCTGTTTGGCGGTGGTCCTCAAGGCTGGGTGCCAGTTAGCACTGTTCAGATTCGCGAGCCGCTGGTTAGCGAAGAGGATCAGGTAAACAGCTCGGCCGGTGGTGGTGGTGCAGCAGTACCTGGTCAGCCCGGCGTTGTGCAGCCGGCGCCTGCGCAACCAGGACTGGCAGCCCCACGCATTGTGGTCAACACCGCATTTCTGAATGTTCGCAGTGGTCCGGGCGCGCAATACTCGGTAGTAGCAACGGTTCCCGGTGGCACGGAACTGCCGGTACTCGGCGTCGCGTCTGATAACGTGTGGTTCCTTGTATCCGGCACATTTGGTGTAGGCTGGATGAATATCGAATTTGGGCTGTTCCGCGGAGACATTAGCGTTGTGCCAGTGATTCGCGAGACTTCCGGCGTACTGGCAACTCCCACCGCAGCGATCGCCGGCACGATTACCCTCTATGCCGCACCCAGCCCGAATTTTGGGGTCGTGGGCACGGTGACGGGACCGCTGGATGTAGCGGTGGTCGCGCGGACAGCGGATTTTGCATGGGTACAACTGAATACGCCGATTGGTTTTGGATGGGTCCCTGCCAGCAGTGTGACGCTGCGCGGCGATACCAGCTTGATCCCGGTGGTTGGCTAGTTAGCAATTCATCACGCTTAGCCGTAAAGTTACCCAAACAACACACCGCCGCAAGCGGTGTGTTGCTTTTGTACGGGATGTCTGGCGGTCAAACGCAGTATAAGCAAGCAGTTTTGCATATTTGAAAATACGAAGCGATGCTATACTAAATTCGTTGTCTAACCATTCAAGTGAGGGATTTCAGGAAATTCACCATGCGTATTGTCTACGTTGAAGACAGCCCATCGAATGCTGCACTGATTGAGCGCATTTGCAGCATGAGCAAAGATGATCTGATTATCTATGAAGATGCAGAGCAGGCGCTGCAAGATATCGAACCCGGCACGGCGGATCTGGTGCTCATTGATGTTCATTTGGGCGACCACAGTATGAACGGTCTGGAACTGACTAATCTACTGCGGCAGAAGGGCGTAGCGACGCCGGTCGTTATTATTACGGCGTATGACCCCAGTGGTTATCCTGAACAATTTGAGGCTTGTGATTTCAACGAATATATTCCAAAACCTGTATCAATCAGTGGGATGATTAACCTGCTGGATGCTTACCGTTCTGCCTGATCTGCCTGAAACGCGCTGTTCATGAACGCCTTACCAATACTTGTCTTCACAACAGCGCCCTGTACTATTGAGTGAGGGCGCTGAATGCTTTGTTTACACAGGAGTCGTCGCAGATGCGTGATTTCACCCGCAAACTTATGATGCTGGATAAACTCTATGTTGATGCCGGCAATGTGCCATCCGCAATTTTCGGTTATGCATCACGGTTAGCACAGGCAGTCGAGTTAGACAAGCCGCCGCTGCGGATCGGTTTATGGCCCATTGTAAGCAATGATCATCCAGAAACCGCAATGGGGATAGCGGCTGTGTTCGCTCAGCTGCTGGAGTACTGGCGCGATATTCGTGTTTACCGACTGTTTGCTCATCTGGAAGGAACGCCAGATGTTTACATTTGGGATAGGGCGAAGTCACAATTCAGCGTGGACGATTGGCAGGTTGATGACCTCGATGAGAATGTCGCACTGTGGGGAACGCTGGAGCAGGATACCGGGCTGTGGAGGTTGCGGCTTGACCTGGAGGACGACAACGCGCCAGAAGGTAGTGACGATGCGCCACTTGAATTCACGGCACCCAGCATCGCAGCACTGATTAATCTGCTGCCGGATGCGGCTGCCGCCCTTGCAGAACGACTCGGCGCTGAGAACCCGCGTAAGACTGAACCGCGTTTCGACCCTGTGGCAGACCCCGATGCCAGAGTTGAAAGATTGATTCAGGAATGGTTTCGCTGGGAAGCACTGTTGATGCTGGCACTGTGGGGCAAGGAGTACACCAAAGAAGCACTTATCAACGCGCATGAGCAGCTGCTGGACGCTGCCGGGGAAATGAATGGGGATTTTGGACCCTGGTGTGCGGTTTATGCCACCCGCCGCGCACTGCTGGCAGGCTTTGGTCCTGTTCGCGATAAAATGATGTCTCAGGTTGGCGCAGTGCTGGCGCGGTTTGAAGACAGCGAACTCCCCGCATTGATTATTGCGCCAACGCTGTACCAGTCAGGCGATCCTGACTATGCCTATGAAATACTGGAAAAAGCAATTGAAACCCTCCCTGATGAATCTGACCTCTGGCTGACACTTGCCAGTTTGTACCGCCAGAGCAAACGCTATCGCAAGGCGGTGGAAGTTTTCCAGCGCGCAATTGAAGCAGATGCAGTGAATGCCTTGCTGTACAGCAGCTACGGTGCAACGCTGATTGCATCGAGTTATGAAGAAGGTGAGATAATCGGTGAATTTATTCTGATTGATCCTGATGATTACGACCGTGAGTGGGTAAGCCAGGAAGCTGCTGAAGCTTATGCTCTTGCACTTGAGGAAGAAGAAGACTCCAATATTCGAATTCTGCATGATGGTATTAGCCTGCTTATCGCACGTCTACCCGAAGATGAACGTCTGTGGGACTGGTTCGAGCAATTAGTCGAACATGATGTGATCGGTGAGCAGGTGCGCGACATTGTGGATATGTTGTATATGTTGGCAGATTTCGAGGAAGCTATTGAGATACTGGAATCTGCTGTCGAGCACAACCCACAGCGCTATGACCTGCGGCTTAACCTCGCGGTGGTTTACATGACAGATGAGGCGTATGACGCAGCCCGCGCACAGCTAGAGGAAGTTCTGGCGCTAACAAGCGACGAAGATGTTGCGGCGGATGTGCAAAAGCTAATGCTTAGCATCGAAGACCCAGAGTTTGAAGTACGGTTTGGAGAAATCAGTGGTATTGTGAGCGCCGGGAATACCGTCAGTAATGCTGACCTCGATTACCTTGAAGACATTATTGCGCGTGCACCGACCTTCAGCGACGCCTACCTTGCGCTGGCACGTGGCTATTTGAATGACGCTGACACTGAATCAGCACTTGAGATTTTGCTCGACGGGTATAAAACTGTTCCTGAGTCACCGGATCTTGTAGGGCTGCTGGCGCAGTTGCTGTGGGATGCTGATGAAGAGGAACTGGCGTTTGACTACCTGCAAAAAGGACTGGCAGCACATCCCAATTATGTGCCACTGCTGGCACAGGCAGGGATGTACCTATTCGAGAATGATCAACAGGAAGCCGCGCGAGGCTACCTGGCACGCGCCGAGGCGTTCAGCCCACAGCATCCGGCGTTGACCCGCGCCAGAAAGCGAATCGCCGCGCTGCTTCAGCAATCAGACGGTGACAGTGAAGACTGATAACAACCCAGCTTAAAAAGCGACTGTGCAGGCAGATGTCGATCTCAGCGCCTCTGCCTGCGTTTGGTTCTTATAGGCAATCAGTCGGTCAGATCAACGGGTGTAAGCTGTCCATTGCTTAGCTGGCGCAGCTGCGTAACAAATTCCTCAACCGAATCGATGGGAAACAGAATCAGCAGGGTAATGGCTGCCTCAAAGGTTTCGTCCTGAATGCTGCCATTGCAGCGCGCAATCAGGCGCTTTACCAATTCATAGAGGCTGTAAGGGATTTCTACGCCAAGCAGTCGCTTCTCGATCTTTTCTTCTGTGACCAACTGCCGCAATCCATCGCGCGCAGCATCACCATAGGCGCGAACCAACCCGCCGGTTCCCAGCTTTGTACCCCCAAAGTAGCGCGTGACAATTACGATGATGTCGCCGACAGGCGCACCGCGCAGGACTGCCATCACCGGGGGACCGGCGGTCCCTGAAGGTTCACCATCATCACTCATCCCCTCGACGACACTATTGTCATAGCCAACACGATAGGCATAGACGTGGTGCGACGCATCGGGCATTTCCTGACGAATCTCTGCCAGAATGGCGCGGGCGTCATCTACACGGGACGCCCGGTCAATCGTAGTGATAAAGCGCGAGTTCATGACGACAGTTTCGGTGCGCTGGCGTGCAGCAGGGATGCGATAGCGTGAGGCGGGGGACATATGTGCAATCACACTTCCTGTGTGGGGTCGTTGGCGACAAAGATGCGAAACACCGGCGGCTCGATAGTCAGGCGTTCGCTAGTGCGATCAATCCGCAGCAGACGCTTCTGCACCAGCGCGGATACCGCCTGTTCGAGATGCGCATTGGATTCAATCTGCGTCAGGCTGGCGACAGCGCGCAGCATGTGGCGTTCTGACTCACTCAAACTGTTCCAGATTGTTATACATTCGCTGCGAATAGTCCGACGAGGTGCAAGCTGGGTAGCAAATGCTTCAACAGGCATCGTCGCGCTGTCTGTCAGCGTAAGGTTATCCAGAATGCGAAAGCCCGCGCGCAGTAGCCCGGCATAACGCCCAGTGGCTTGCAGCAGCAGATTGATTACGCTGTCATGGTAAGTGCGCTGATTGCGTTCCATCAGGTTATAAACCATCCAGTGCGCATCAGCATCGTTGTATGGTCCGACAAAATAGGTGTTATCGGTGAACAACTCGGTGAACGGTTCAAGCGCCAGCGGATCGATGTTGAATTCTTCCGTCAGCGTTTCCAGCGGTTTACGCGTAAAGGTCAGGTAGCTCAGGTTGCTTTTGTTGGCATCACGCAAGCCGCGCAGCGTGTGAAAGAACTTAATAGGAAGCTGCTTGAGAAATTCTTCAAATTCGTCGAACATGAAAACAATACGGATTCCGCGCTCGAAGAAATAGTCGAGACCTTCCTCAAGATAGCGCAGCGCCATGTAGGCATACAGAGGGTTGGTGCCGTCCTGAAGCAGTCGATAGGTTTCGAAGAAGGCTTTGGCTTCATCACGTCCCAACATTTCAAAAGGATGAAACATGGTGTATAGACGATGCATGAGCAGTTCGTATCCTGCCCAGCAGCGTATCTGGTCGCGGTCTGCACCTGCGTCCGGCAGCGGGCCGAGCATGTTGGGATCAATGATGATGGCTCTAAACTGATCGGGTGATGACAGCTTCATATAATGCGTCTGAACATCAGCATCCGCGAGATGCTGTAAGAGGTTCGATTTGCCGACACTGCCAACACCGACCAACGCACAGGAATCACCGGCGCGCCAGCGCTGCATGACATGGCTGACTTCTTCTTTGCGGAATTCGAGTGGGTATTTACGTGATGCCCTCATGGTGGTTTCCTGTCAGGTCAAGTGGCTAATCAGCGCCATTCGGCACAACGGGCTATTATAACACACAGAGGGCAGGACATTGCGCACGCCAGCCTGTATAATGCGCGTATTGTTCGCACCGTGAGAAGTATGGTGGGATTGCATGGCAAGAAGCTATCGTCATTTAGATTTCGTGATGGCATTGTTCATCACCGTGCTGCTCCTGAGCAATCTATTGAGCAGTGCAAAAATTATTGATCTCGGTGTGCGCGTGGGCGACTTTGCCTTTATCGTTGATGCCGGAACGCTGGTGTTCCCAATTTCGTATATCTTCGGCGATATTCTCACTGAGGTTTACGGATACCAGCGCTCACGCCGGGTGATCTGGTTTGGGTTTATAGCGATGGCATTGTTCGCTGTTTTCGTATGGCTGGCTGGCGTGCTGCCGGGTGCACAGTCATGGCAGGTATACAGTGGTGAGACACTGTACAATTACACAGGCGACGATGCAGCGTATGGAGACTTTCTGAGTGCCTCTGGGCTGCCGGACGATGCCGGGCAGCGGGCATATGCCGTCATACTGGGAGGCGTTTCCGGTTTGGCGATTGCAAGCCTTGCCGCTTACTGGATGGGCAGCTTTAGCAACAGTTATGTCATGGCACGACTAAAGCTCGCCACAAGCGGCAGGTGGTTATGGTCACGCACGATTGGCAGCACATTGGTTGGTGAGGCAGTTGACAGCACAACGTTCATTGTCATTGCTGCGGCGCTGGGCGTGTTTCCGTGGGAGATTGTGACCGGGCTGATTATTACGAACTACGTAATTAAAGTGGGCATTGAGGTGGTATTCACTCCACTGACGATGTTGATCGTACAAGCTTTGAAGAAATCAGAAGGCGTGGATGTGTACGATTATGACACGAACTTCAATCCGTTCAGATTGGGTTTTACCGAGCAACCCGCGGAGCAATAATCAGCTCCAACTGCGAAGTTCGTACAAAATCAAATCTGCACCAATGCTATCCGGATTGTCTGCACGAGTGCGACCTGCTGTTGGCAGCACTCGCGTGCTTCTGCCAAATAGGCGAACGGCTATTTGACTTAACGGCATCAGGTGTGCGTCATCTGCGATAGTGCAACTAAGGCGCTTATCGTGCCGCGCCCTGCGCGGGTAAGTAATGGCGCTCCCCGCTGCCTGCACTTGCCACCTTACCCCCTGCGCCATTACTCAGCGATAATGGCGCTTATCAGT